>JBOGRE010000033.1:0-3810 GCA_050749345.1 Nitrosarchaeum sp.
GGTCAGAAACGAACCATGGAACGAAAATGAAGCACCATTTCTCAAAATTATCATTACCAATAAAACAAGTTGGGGATTAAAATAAAAAATTACACTAAAAAGAGATTAGAAAAATTTGAAAACCTAAGGTAAAGTTTAAGCCTCAATTTGTGATAAAAGACTTTCAACAGAAATAGGTTTTGCTCGTATTGAACGAACACCTAGTTCTTTGAGAAATTGAGTTTGATAATCATCTAATTGAAGGGCACTTACAACAACAACTTTTTGAATTTCGGATGATTTTTTATCTCTCAAATCCAAAAGAAAATCAAGTCCACTGTAGTTAGGCATGCACATATCAAGTAAAATAATATCATAATTATTTTTCATTACAAGGTCAAGTCCTTGTTTTCCGTCAGATGCACTTTCAAAGTCATGGTGTTTGGTTTTTAAAATATCTGAATATATATCACTAATTTCAGGAGCATCTTCAATATGAAGTATTTTCATAATTTAGAAAAGATACAAGGATTCATAAAAGTTAGTGTGCGCATTTGCACAAACTAGAAATTCAATTTATAAAAAAATTAGATTCAAGATTATCTATAAACAATAAATCATAAAGAATAATTGCCAGATAGTTTGCGAATATGGCTGGTATCTTTTTTATATGCCATGTCAAGTGTTTTTTTCATTTCATCAAGACTCTTTTTTGAGGCTGATTGATTTCCTTTGATTATTTTGCATTCTTGGATTATTGGTAACGCACAAAAATTTCGGTATTGTTCATTTGAAACTATACAATAATGAGGATCAACCTCATCTTGAAATTTATATCGAATTTTAAAGTGCAAGCAAATTATTGTAAAACATACAATATAACTTTTAAGATAATGTGCCAATCATGGGAATTGTACTGTAAGAGTATTGTTAAGTACAGTTTGAAGATTTATGAGTAATTTGCTCTAAAATCTACTAAAAATCATTGGCAGGATTCATGCAATTTGAATTACAACAAAAAAGAAATAAGATAAATAAGATTAAAAGGATTTTAAAACATAGAATGTCAAATAAAATAAAATGCTCACATATTTTGGTACAAAAACAGAGTGAAGCAATTATAATTTATGAGCGTCTTAAAAATGGAGAAAAGTTTGGAAAATTGGCGAAAGAACTGTCAATTGATACAGGTAGTGCAAAAAAAGATGGAAACTTGGGGTATTTTACAAAAGGGATGATGGTAAAACCATTTGAAGATGCTGCGTTTAGATTACAAATTGGAGAAATGTCTGAGCCGATTAAATCAGAGTTTGGATATCATATAATTAAAAGATTAGGATAAAACAACAGAATCTAGATTTTATTTTTTAGTTCTTGATTTTTGTATTTCTTTAAAATCAAGGTTTATTTTTTCACTAATTTTTTTGTAATCTTTACGAATCTCTTTGTGAAGTTTTTTTTCTTTTTTAAGTAAATTTTGCATTACTTTTGACTTTAAGGAATCAATGCTTTTTGAGGGCAACACATTACTGTGATATGAGAGGATTTTAGAGATTTAGGATAATTTTTCGTGTCTAATTTATCAAAATCAAAGACATGTATTTCAGAGCTAAAGAAATGCATCTAGTCCTGTTTTTAGTGAATCACTTTCTTGATTTTGTTGCAATACTTTTGTCATCTTTTCACCCATGGATTTTGCAGCAGTCATCTTTCTTTTTCCAATCCAGTAATATGTCTCATCTATGGTATTTTTTGCAATAAGCACAACTAATTTACCAACATCTTTTCTTCCAGTTCTCCCTCTTCTTTGAATATAACGAATTGAGCTTGGAACATTGTCATAAAAAATAACTTGATTCACTTCAGCAATATCCAATCCTTCTTCGCCCACACGTGTTGCAATCATTACTCTAAAAAGGCCATCACGAAAGTTCTGTACTGTTTCAATTTGCTTTTTTTGTTTTAATCCAGTCTCACCAGATTTCCCAATCAATATCCCAGCCGAAATTCCCATTTCAGTTAATTTGTTAAAAATTACATCAACGGAATCACGATAGCTTGTAAATATCAGTGCTTTTCCTGGAACAGATTCTATAATTTCTTTTAATTTTAGAATTTTAGAGTGTTCTATTCCTTTTGATTGTGCATCTTTTGCAAGATGTATTGCTCTTGTAAAATTAGGATCAACCTCAAAGAGTTCCTTTACACCAGCACCTTTTTTTATTTTTGCACGTTCACAGAATTTTAAAAAAGATGTTATTCCATGAGCCTCTAAAATATTTAAGGCATAATGAATTCGAATTGCAGTAAACAGTGGTTTTGCAGACCTTCTGTTTTGATTCAGGACAAACTGTCTGATTCTCAATAAAGCAGATAGGGATTGCTGTTCTGCCAATTTAATTCCATTTTTTCTCAGAGTATTATATCGTTCATCTAAAGATAATTTTATCAATGTTTGAATTGCTTTCATCTCAGGTGAAAGTTCTACATTAATCCATTCTGTGTTTGTCTCTTGCGTGTACGGTTTTACATCAGGACTATCTTCTGTTCTTTCGGCTACATTTGAAATTCGTAGTGTGGTAAGAAGTTCAGTTGCTTTGTCTTTTTCACTTGGAAGTGTGGCAGTCATTCCAAGAATTCTCAAATTGGAGTTTGCAAATCTCTCTGCAATTCCTGAATATGCATAATCACCTACAGTCCTATGGACTTCATCATATATCACTAGACTAAATTGATCCGGAGAAACAATTTGTCGGTCTAAATCATTTTTTGCAATTTCTGGAGTTGCACATATTACGCTACTATTCCAAAGTTTTGCTCTTTTCTGGATTGGGTCCTCCCCAGTTATCAAAGTAATATCATCAACGGTGAGATTTCGTTTCAGAAACTCGTAATGTTGGTTGACTAGAACTCTAGTTGGAGCTAAAAATAAAACACCGCCTGCACCTTTTGATAGATATTCTGCAATTACTTGCAATGCAATAGCAGTCTTTCCCAGACCTGTGGGCAATACCACAATGCAGTTTTCTTGTATTGCCTGATTTGCAAGATTTACCTGGTATTCTCTTTTTTCAATTGAATTTTTTTGTACGTATTTTTTGTCAATATATTCCAAAGATCTCTGAACTAAAGTTAGATTTTATTGATTTTATGCTTTCGTGTAGTAAAGTGTTAACCAATGTATGCTTTACAGTTCTTATTAATCAAAAAGGGAGAAGCAATATCGTCGTGAGTTACATTCTAGACGATGCTAAAGAGGGGTTTCTTGAAGGTCTATCTTCAGATAAGCGTGAAAAGTATGCAGCCTTGAACCAATTCAACTACTTTACAACTCACATCTATCAAAGAGAGAAACGTCCTTTCTGACCTCAAAGAGGCGGTTAAGAAAGAGGAAAATAATGACAAAATTTACACCATTGTAAACCAATTTGTTCAATGGTTAATAGTTGACCATCTCGATCTGACAATAATTTCTGGAAATGACAGGTCGAGATATTCAAGACCAATAAGGTAGAAAGTTCAGATTATCAATTTTGTGTTATACCTTAGATCGTAGTGTAAAAAATCAATACACGATCAAAATATTTAATTATTTTCAAAGAATTATAAATTATGAAAATTTCAACATTACTTTTACTTTCAGTTTTTCTAATTGGAATGATATCCATTTCAGAATCAATACAAAGTACACATGCTATTCCATATGTGGTATGGGAGTTTCCATTTTATTTCATTAATGACTCCACATTAGGAGATCCGAACAAAGTTAGATTTGATGTTATTAATGGTAATGGCTCTAACAAAATTTTTAATGAAACTGTACGTGTAATG
>JBOGRE010000034.1:0-5982 GCA_050749345.1 Nitrosarchaeum sp.
CTCTGATGCTCTTACAGCATCTCTGGAACCGACTATTACGTTATGATTTTGAGACCATCTTAGAGCAAAACCTTTTCCCATTCCTCCAGTCCCGCCAATAATCCCAATTTTCATGATATTGTCCTGAGAATCTTATTATTATCTTTATTTGACATCCGATCAGATTGGGCTCAATTATTTTTCTGAGACATGGTCAGGCAAAAAATAATATCGAAAGAATTCTAACTGGAAGAACACCGGGTGTGCCATTAACTGAAAAGGGAATTGATCAGGCAGAAAAGGCAGCAAAATTCTTAGAACACATGAATATCTCTGCAATTTATTCTAGTCCTATTGAAAGAGCAAGACATACTGCAGAAATTGTTGGCAAACACAATTCCCTTGATGTAACAATTGATGATAGACTAATTGAACTTGACATGGGAAAATTTACTGGCGTGCCATACGATGAAATCTTTACCAGTCATGGTAATGTTTTTATGAAATTCTATAATGGTGAATTAGAAATTGCTCATAATGGTGTTGAGACTTTCTCAGAAGTAAAAAAGCGTGTTCTAGGTATTGTAGATCATGTAATTGAAAATCATCCTGATCAAAACGTTGTACTTGTAACTCATATGGACCCAATCAAAGCAATGTTATCTACCGTAGTAGATCTTACACCTACAAATCTATTTGAATTAATTATTGCAAATGCGTCTCTGAACATCTTTAGAGAATACAAACGTAAATTTTCAATTTCTGGACTTAACGTAATGGATCCATCACGTTTTAATCAAGATTGGTAGCTAATAATCTTGAAAACCCTTAAATAGAAATCATAGGTCACGTCTCTCAACCGCTAATGAAGAGTATACTTGGTCTATTCTTAGTATTGGCAATTTTAGTAATTATTCCAGCAGCAGATTATGTATTTGCTGCAGGTGATGAACCTGAAAAATATATTGATCGTAGAGTAGTAATTTGGAATTTATTTTATCGAATGATGACTGTTGCATTTACTGTTGGTGCAGTAGTGTCTGGAACTATTATTTGGTTATGTTGGAGATTCAGAGAATCTAACCCAAAAGCCACTCCAACTCCTTATGAAAAGGAAGGAGTATGGTAAAATGGGACATCATTCTAACTGGCCTGAATGGGTATACGTTGGTGTTGTTATTGCTTTAATGGTTTGGGTAGGTTCAGAAGCATGGAATGCTGAAAGATTAGTTGAACATATTCCAGCAGATGCTGAAGTCATCAAAGTAACAGGACAACAATGGTTCTGGACATTTGAACATGAGGATGGAACAAAAGAAATTGGCGAACTACATGTCAAAGTTGGCAAAGCTTACAAATTTGAAATAACATCAAAAGATGTTGATCACTCATTTAACATTCATGATTATGTAGTATTGTTAGATGCAGTTCCTGGAAGAATCAATACCGTATGGTTTGCACCAAAGGAAGTTGGCGAAGTTCCTATTCAATGCAGAGAATACTGTGGACTACTTCACTATAACATGCGTGGTACTCTAATTATCGAGGATTCAAAATCTTGAAGATAACCTTTTTATCTCAATTTTCAAGTGAGGAGAGATACTAATGACTTTAGAATTATCAAAACCACGTCCAATTTGGCAAATAATGTTTTCAACACATCATACAGATGTGGGATTGTTATACCTCATAACCTCTCTTACATTCTTGTTTATGGGTGGTACATTAGCTCTTTTAATTAGAGCAGAACTATTCTTACCAGGATCACAAATCATTGCAGACTCTATGACGTTTAACAGAATGTTTACTGTACATGGAACAACATTAATTTTCTTATTCATTTTACCATTTGCCTCTGCAGTTGGTAACTACTTTGTACCAATTATGATAAGATACAAGGACATGGCATATCCAAAATTAAACGCAATAGCATTTTGGATGATTCCACCAGCAGGTGCACTAATTTGGTTGGGCTTTGCTGACTTTACTTGGTATGCAACTCCACCGTATTCTGTTATTAGTTCACCAGGTCCATCAGCAGATATGTGGATATTTGGACTAAAGATTTTAGGAGTCTCATCAGTACTTGGAGCTATTAATTTTATTGTTACAATTCTAAAATGTAAACACCCAGACATGTCAATTGGTCAAATGCCATTATTGGCTTGGTCATTTTTGACATCATCATTAATCATTCTTGTTGCAATTCCTACATTTGCAGCAGCACTTTTGATGCTGCTTACTGATAGACTAGGGGTATCTGGATTCTTTAATCCTGCAATGGGTGGTGATCCAATTGCATATCAACACTTGTTCTGGTTTACATTTCATCCTGAAGTGTATGTAATGGTTATTCCAGCAATCGGGATGATGTATGAAATTATTCCAAGATTTTCAAGAAAACCAATCTATAGTCACAGCTCTGGAATCTTTGCTTTTGTATTATTATCAATGGTAAGTTTCTCATCTTGGGCACACCACATGTATGCTACAGGAATGTCATTTACTGAAAAAACTGTATTCATGATTGGCACTCTAGCTGCAGTACCAGCATCTGCAATGCACGTCTTTAACTTTGTTGCAACAATGTGGAATGGTAGAATCAAATTTGCAACACCTATGATGTGGGCAGTTGGAGGAATCGCATTGTTCTTTTCAGCAGGAGCAGGTGGTGTCGTAAATGCTGCAATGCCGTTGGACTTTCAAACACACGACAGTTATTGGGTAGTTGGTCACTTTCACCTATTTGTAATGGGTACAATTGCATTTGGCTCAATCGGCTTCGTTTACTACATGTTCCCATATGTAACTGGAAGAATGTATAATGAGAAAATGGGACAGATTCACTTTATAATGTCATTTATAGGAGCAGTTCTAGTATTCTTTACACAACATGTACTTGGTCTATATGGAATGCCAAGAAGAGTTTATGACTATCCTCCAATACCAGAATGGATTACTATGAACCAAATTGCTTCAGTAGGTGCTATGATTATTGGTGTTAGCATGGTAATATTTTTAATAAACATGATTTACAGTTCTGGAAAAGGAAAATTAGCAGACACCGACGATCCATTCAATCTAGGCGGCAAATACTATTATCCTTTTGAATCAAAGAATCCGCATCATTAGGAGAATGAAATGAATCAACATAACCAAGAAATTTACAGAACAACTCCAGCAAGAACTGGAAAAATGTTGGCAATAATACTATGCATTTGCATTGTTGGTGGTGTGATCTTCTTTAGTATGTGGGATTACTGGACTTCTTATCAAGCTCCAGTAGTTGCTGTAATGGCAGGTGTAAAACTTCCAGAATCCTCTGGAGCCCCAGTTTCTTCAGGAAAAACAATAACACAAGATCTAAAATTTATTGAATCATCTGATTTCAGAACTCTGGCATTTAATGCATTGCCTGATGAAGAAGGACATAATCCTACAATTAATGCAAGTGTTGGTGACAAAATTGTATTCAATGTTGAAAATGAAGGAAAATCATTTCATGCATTTGGTGTAACTGCTGACAAAGAAGGATTTGCAGGAATTTTCCCTAGTAGTACTATTGCAACTGCATCAAACCCATTAAAGCCAGGCATGACAGGCTCATCTGAATTTACTCCATCTAAAGAAGGAACTTACTATTACATCTGTACAGTTCCTGGTCACAGAGATCTAGGAATGGTTGGAGAAATTATTGTAGGTCCAGCACAAACAGGAGAAGCTCCAAAGGCAGCAGCCCCAACTGGAGTTCACCATGATTTCAGTATAAACTTTATTGAATCATCTGATTTCAGAACTCTGGCATTTAATGCATTACCTGATGAAGAAGGACACAATCCTGAATTCCGTGTAAAATCTGGCGATGAAGTTACTTTTTCAGTAAAAAACACTGGTAAGTCATTTCATGCATTTGGTATTGTCTCAGATCCAGAAAATTTCAATAGCGTACTTTGGAATTCTGCTATTGCAGCTGCATCAAATCCATTAAAACCAGGTCAGGACGGTAGTGTTACATTTACTGCAGGTGCACCAGGAACCTACTACTACATTTGTACTGTTCCAGGTCATCCAATGCTAGGAATGAAAGGTTCATTCATAGTAGAATAGTTTGACTCTAAAATATCTTGCATTGGCAAGTCTAGTTGTTTTGTATTCTTTGATGTTTATTGGTGGATATGTCTCAGCAGCTGGACTTGGCTTGACATGTCCTGAATGGCCACTTTGTCCAAATGGAATATTACCAAATGAACAATATTTCATTGAATGGACTCATAGACTAACTGCTGCAACTACTGGTATTCTTGTAATTGCTACTTCAATAGGTACTTGGTTAAACAGAAATGCCGGCAGAAAGATAAAATTCACTAGTACTTTTGCAGCAACACTTGTAGTTACACAAATTACTCTGGGTGCCTTGGTAATTGATCTAAAACTGCATGCCGTACTTGTTGCAGTACATTTGGGAGTTGGAATACTGTTATTTTCAATGGTTTTACTTACTGTATTGTTTGCATTTAGAATTGCAAAAAAACCTATTGAATCTACGATCTAATCTTGAATCGTATTTTTGGAATATAGATGTAAGCTACAACTATTCCTAATGTAATAGCTCCTATTGTAATTGCTATAACGAAAATATATCCAAATGGACTTTGAGTACCCATGTTAAAAGTATAAGTTAGAATTCCTGGGTTGCCATTCATATCGTATAGATCTACTTTAACGATATGATTTCCTGGTTTTTTCCAGACATAGTTCATCTCGTAATGACCTCCTTTATGTAATTCTGGATTGATTGCATCAATTTGTTGATCATTATAAAAAAATCTAACCCCCATCGTAAAGTGTTCTACTTCATTAAAGTTATTATCTCCAACTCTAAATAGAATCTGCGATTTTTCTCCTATCTGTGGAAATTCTGGCAACGTTGCAACCTGAACTCTGTATCCTCCAAAAAATTCTTCAGCAGAATTAAACATTGAATGCGCATATGCATCAGAAAATAAAGGAAACATAGTTGATACTAAAATAAACATAATGCCCACTGATCGCAATTTTATCATTATGATTATGTCATCTTCGCATGAATATAGTGTTAATCAATTTTTATGGGAAAATCTTCAAAACCTTTAAATCCTTATTGGCAAGACACTGAAACGTTGACTATAGTAACAAAATCAATCGATATTAAAACACCCGTAGAAAACGTATTTACTTATTTTGCAAGACCGGAACACGTCTCTGATCAAATCAAAAATGACACAGTAGGCATGACTGTAATTCCTATGGATATCAAAGAAGGAATGGGGGTTGGAACAACATTTAGAATAATTGGTGACTTTAGCGGTAAACGACTAGAATGGGATTGTGAAACAACTGAGTTTGTCAGAAATGAAAAAATTTCTGCAAAACAGATTCAAGGTCCATTTAAGAACTGGAAAATTACCAATGAATTCAAATCATTAGGTGATAATCTAACTAGAGTAACCATGTCAGTAGATTATGTTATGCCATTTGGTCCATTAGGAGCAATTTTAGATAAAGCAAAATTTGCAAAATCTGCTGAAAGGGGAATGGAAACTGCACTATACAATGTCAGAGGATTACTTGAAGGAAATGGTTCAATTCCTGTATACATCACACTAGATGCATACCAGAAACTACTTGCTGAAAAGAAAAAAATGAATGATGTTCCAGTTTCAACTGCACTTACTGCAATTCTTGAAAAGTATGCTGAAATTGAAGCAAAAGCTCAAAACTAAATTTTCATTTCTTTTACAATCTTAAGATTAATAACAACTCTATGTTTTGCTATTTTTATGGGTCTATGGCGCAGCCAGGTAGCGCACCGGACTCTTAATCCGGTTGTCGTGGGTCCGAATCCCACTAGACCCGCTTTTTTGTTAAGTTGCAACCTGAAAACAATAATTTAAAATCAATTTTGGTTTTTCAAATCTGACAAAATTTCTAAATCTAATTCAATCTCTTCTGGCAATCCTTTCC
>JBOGRE010000035.1:0-7379 GCA_050749345.1 Nitrosarchaeum sp.
ACAGTATCCAATCACCGTAAACTTTTTTGATGTGTTGTATCATGATGGAAAAAGCTGTTTGGAATTAGAATACAAAGAAAGAAGAAGTCTTTTAGAAAAAATTGTAAAAGAAGATCACTTTGCAAAACACGTACCAATGACTATAATTAATAATCAAGAAAACATTGAAGAATTTTTGGAAAACAGTATCAACTCTGGATGTGAGGGAGTGATGCTAAAAATGCTAGACAAACCATATCAAGCTGGTTCGAGGGGAAGTTATTGGTTAAAACTAAAACGAGAATACAGAAATGAACTCGGTGACAGTCTTGATTTGGTAGTCATTGGAGCGTTTTTTGGAAAGGGCAGACGAACTGGAAAATATGGAACCTTGCTTTTAGCTTCATACGATTACGACACTGACAAGTTTACCAGCATATGCAAAGTTGGAACAGGATTTACAGATGAAGACCTGGATCAGCTCTATCAGATTCTATCAGACAAAGTAACAATAAAGAAAAATCCAAGAATAGACAGCAACATGGAAGCTGATGTGTGGTTTGAGCCAGAACTGGTAATAGAAGTTGTTGCATCTGAAATAACTCTTAGTCCCATTCACAAGGCAGCAAGAAATGAAATTAGAAAAGATACTGGGCTTGCATTGAGATTTCCAAAGTTTACTGGAAAAATAAGACTAGAAAAAGATGCAGTGGATGCATCGACTAACGAAGAGGTAATGACGCTATTCAAAGGGCAGAAAAAAGTAGCTCATGACAAAAATTTAATGTGATCTATGCGCAAAAATTGCAATAAATCATAAAGGATTTAAATTACCAGAATATGTTTTAAAATTTAGAAATGTATAGCGGAGAGCTTGAAGTTCAAGCAAAAAGAAAGGCTATAGCAGTTTTACAAGACGAAATCAACAGAATCTTAAACGCAGCCAGAGAACTTGCAACACTACCAGACTTGATGATGAAAAAAGACAAGAAAGGTATCAAAAATTCACTAGAACAAATATCAACTATCGAAGAAGAAGTAGAAAATCTTAGAAGAAAAATAACTAGAGAGGTAGCTGACGTTGGAGGTTTGATCATGAATAGAGAAAATCTTCTCAATACAGCATACACGATGGATGAGATTGCAGGTTACATCACCGGAATAGCATTCAAACTTTCTAACATCAAGATAACTACACTAAAAAGTGCAAATCTGGATGGAGATATCACAAAGTTGATTGAGTTGGTAGTAGACGAAGTTTACAAATTAAATGAAATCATACGTAGTCTAAATACCAATACTGCTAATGCAATTGAACTTGCACAAGAAACACAAAAAATAGAACGTGAGATAGACGTCAAATACAGACAAGCAACAATCAAGCTTTTATCAGAAGTTACAAACACCAAGGAACTATTACTGATAAAAGATGTAATTGAGGGAATTGAAGAAATGTCAGACAAATGTCAGCGTGTCTCAGATTCTTTCATATTATTAGCATTGAGTCTATAACAAACCACCACCCATCTTTTTACTTTTGAAATTTTTATCTTGTTTTATAAAAAATCATCCATAACCAAGATAAATCTTCTCAAATAGATTTACAGTATTAATGAAAAACATAACAGAAAAACAAGTAAAGAAAATCAAATAGAGAGTAATTGAGGCCTGTGAAAACGACTTGACATACAAAGAAATTATGTACATATTCAGAGTAGAGAATTCATATACACATGTTATTTAAAAAACTAGATGAGAACAGAATTAATTGAAAATAGAATCATAGTATGGAATATTGAAGATTCACGCAAATTATTTAGTCATGGTTATTATGGCAAGCCTATTGGAATTCCAAAACCAAAACCAGAAGAAATCAATGTTCCATTAATTTTGGATCTTATAGAAGGACTTTACCTGCTCGAGAATAAAAAAATCACCATTTACAAATCAAATCAAAAGATAGTAGTTAAAGAGATGATAGAACTGTGCAAAAAAGAATATCATGATTTTGATAAAAAATATCTAGTATACAGGAACTTTCGAGATAAAGGATATGTGATTAATCCGGGAATAAAATTTGGATGTGATTTTGCAGTATATGAGAAAGGACCAGGTATTGATCATGCACCATTTTTGATTCAGGTGTACAACAGAAGCGACCCAATCACATCAACTGGAATTGTTTTGGCAGGAAGACTTGCAACTACAGTAAGAAAGCAATTCATCTTAGCAATACCAAGAGGAAAAGACAAAGTAGATTTTCTTGCGCTAGATTGGTGGAAAGCTTAGACTTGTTTTATGTGTCCAGCTATTCTATCATAAATCTCAAAGAGTTCTTTTGTGATTCCAAATTCAAGATGATTCTTCCATTTATTTCTAATTCTAATTGCTCCGTCAGTTGGTTCCACATAGATTGAAGCGTTATCGATTGATTGTTTTGCAATCATCTCATTTAGTGTATTGTCTTCATTTAATTTTCTTGCAAGACTACCGCTACCATCCCACTCTACTTTAAGAATTGTTTTTGAGGAAAAATAGCCCTTTGTTATAAGTTTGGTTTTAGCGATGTAATTTAGACCACTCTGGTCAGTTTGCTTTCTAACAATAAAGTGTACTTGGTATCTATCAAGTGCGCCCCATGGCATTGGATTTGGATCTTGCATCATTATCCCTTTTGAATAATTTGAATCACGTCAATGTTAGAATTACTAACATCAAGACAGCCTTTGTTTGTTATCATTCTAGGGGTCTGAGAAAAATATCTACTGTAATAATCGCCTTTTTCAACATCATCAGTGCCAATTTGTTTTGATTTAGAATCAACTCCGATCTTTTTTAGCATATCAGAAAATTTCTCAGGCCATGATTGTAAGACAAACGTATCTGGCTCTGAATCGTGCATAAAAGACAAAAAACGATACCCACAAATAAAGATATCAAGAAATTATTTGCCCAGATAGATCAATCCAATTAAATAATACAAAAGTTTCGTAAGTATGTCTATGTTAAAGTTTCAGGGTAAAATCGCGCTAGTAACAGGTAGTGGAACTGGAATAGGACAAGCCATTGCTAAAAAATTTATTGAAAATGGTGCCAGTGTTATAATTTTAGGTAGAAGACGAGAGCCATTAGAAGAGACAGCAGTCATGCTAAAAGAAATAATTTCCAAAGTAAATAGTAGTGCATTTGTAAGAATTTTCTCAGGTGTTGATGTAAGCGATGAAGTGGGAATTAATGAGATGTTTGATACACTAAAAAAAGAAAATGTCACAGTTGATTATGTAATTAATAATGCAGGTGTTTCAGGACCTGTTACTTGTTTTGCAAATGCACCTCTAGATGAATTCAAAAGTACAGTGGACATTCATTTGACTGGAACATTTTGGGGCTCAGTTCAAGCACTAAAAGTAATGAAAGAAAACGGAAAGATTGTTACAATTTCAACATTTTTTACAGAAGAAAGACCACTAGAACAAAGACCGTACAGATTCAGAAGTCCATACACTGCATCACAAGGCGCAAAAAATAGACTGGTGGAGGCAATGTCTTGGGAATTAACAGATAAAAAAATCATATCAATTGGAACAAATCCAGGTCCAGTTCATTCAGACAGAATTTACAAGACAGTCTATCCAAAAGCTGCTGCAGAATTTTTGCGAGTGAGCGGTTTTGAGGATTTGACACCAGTTCAAGTCGATGCTGCAAACAAAGAACTATTACCATTATTGGGCGAAGATCAAAATATTGTCAAAGACGGAATTGCAAAAGCTGCACAAAAACTAGCACATGAAAATAAAACAGACATTCAAAAATTAACTACTACTCTTACTAATCTATTAAATAAGATTCAAAGCATAGCAGAAAAAGTTCAAAACAACACATCACATATGATTGCAGACCAGCAGTTCTTATCACAAGGACAAGTTGCAGAATCTGTTTTGAATCTATGTGATGACCAAATTGCAAAAATCCTAAATGGCAAGATAATTCCAGGAGATAGAGTATTTTACCCAGTCAAACCACATATTGGTACCACAGCACCAGGAGTGCACCAACCAGACTTTACTGGAAGATCAGTTGTCTTTACGATTGATGCAACTGAAAAATCAGATGCAGAAAGAGTTGAATATCTGGCACAGCACATTACAAAAAATGGAGGCAAGGTTGCATGTTTTATCTCTGAATCAACCCCAAAGGAATTGCAAGAATACATTAGCGCAAAATTTCATTCCCACATAGTAAATCTCAAGAATCCAGACGATGTCCAGAGGTGGTTAAATACTGCAAAGACTAACATTGGCAGCATCATTGCAGTAATTCACATAACAGGAAAATTGCCAAATATTGCAAAACTAACAGAACTATCAAGGACAAAATGGCAAGAACTAATTGAAAAATTCATCATTACTCCTGCAATAATAGGACAAAGAGCATTGGAGCAGTTTGTTCCAGGTGGAGACAAAGACCCTCGATTATACAAAGATGCAAATGGTGCCATTATGATAATTGGTCCGGATTTGCCAACAGGTGCCAAAGTTACAGGACTACAAAGAGCCCAGATAGAGGTATTTCGTGGAGCATTAAGACCATTTACAACTACAGTAAACCAAGAATTAAGCGATGTTCTTGACTCAAAGATTAGGGTATTCTCAATATTTCCAGGTTCAGTTACTGGTACAGAACCAAACAATGAGAGAATCGCCCAAGCACTAAATTTCCTAGTATCAGATAATGCTGCATCTTCATCTGAAGTCATATTTTGTGTTGATGAATCAAGATAAGGATGAAAAAATTCTCTGAGATCAAAGTCGGAGATGAGTTTTTTTCCACATGTAGCATTTCAGAAAAAGAATTGGCAGAATATTTTAAATTCTCCAGAATAAAAAATGCATTTTTAGAAGACACACAAAGTATAAAACAAAAACTAGTTCCAGGGAGAGCCATTCTATCAAGAATAGAGGGCGAATTTACCAGACTGAGTCAGATTTATGGAAATCACATAATATTTGTCGGAACTGATGGGGATTCAGAATGGAAAAATAGAAGTAGTAGATTTCTAAAGCCATTTTACACAAATGAGGTATTGAAAATAAAATGTACTGTATCTGCAAAAGAAGACATTGATGATGAATTTGGGAAAATTGCAATAGACTATGAAGGAATAAAACAAGACGGGGCAATAATAGTAATATCAAAGAGAAACTGGTATCGAATTAAAAAAACAATATCAAGATAAAGTTATGAAACAAGAGAACATTGTGCAATCGAATAACTTTGTAGTAATGGTTTAATGCAATAATTAAAATGATACCGTATGAATCTTGATTGCAATTGTACCATTAATGATTATGGTGAATTACTTCAAGAGTGCGAAGAACACAAATAAGCTAATTTTATGAAATAGATTTTATCTTTTTTGATTTTATGATGCCCCCCACAAAAGCGGAGGCAAATGAAATGTGTTAACTAGTTTATGTGAGCTATTTGCCTTCCAGCTAACACCGTGAGATATCCCTGACTCAATGAGTGCCAAATACAAAACACAGTATTAAAAAATAAAGGTAAAAGAAAGTTACAAATGGGTAAACTCTTTACAATCTTATTTAATCAGTTGATACGATACATATGTGCGGCAACAAATGACTATTCACAATATTACTGATCATATGGAGATTTTTACATAATGTCAAAACACAGACTAAAAAAACTCTCAAATATTTTTGGTCCTGGAATAGTGACGGGTGGTTCAGATGATGATCCTTCAGGAATTGCAACCTATACTCAGGCAGGAGCACAATATGGTACTGGTGTACTGTGGTTTGCCTTGTTTCTTTATCCACTAATTGCAACTGTACAAGAGATGTGTGGGAGAATAGGTCTTTTGACTGGAAGCGGATTAGCAGGAGTCATTAAAAAAAGTACTCCAAAAAAACAGTTTTCCCAATAATCACACTAGTTGCAAACACGATAAATATCGGTGCAGATATTGGAGCCATGTCTGCATCAGTAAATCTGATTTTTCCTGAATTTCCAATTCCTCTAGTTACACTGCTTTTTACTGCAACAATAATTTTATCTGAAATTTTAATTCCTTATCAAAAATATGTCATGATATTAAAATATCTGACACTTTCTTTACTTGCATATGTTGTTACTGCCCTAATTATTGGACAAAATTGGCAAGAAGTTTTGACTGCAAGCATTATTCCACATGTGGAGTTTACCCCTGCATTTTCCATGATGTTTGTTGCGCTCTGGAACCACAATGTCGCCTTACTTGTTTTTCTGACAGACATCAGAAGCAGAAGATGTTGCAAAAAAAAGATTAAAGAATGGGGGAAGGAAAACCACACATCACCAGGCGCGAAATTAAGATGATGCGCATAGATGTTACTGTTGCAATAATGGGGTTTTCCATGACCATTATGATCTTCACATGGTGGAAATAATATAACAGCAATCAAAGAGAATACCAGGAACTAGAGATCCAGTTTTAATATTTGAGGTCATTTTACTGTAAAAGTTCCTGTCATTTCAGGATTGAGGGTACAGTGAAACGTGAATTGTCCGGTCTTGTCGGCAATAAATGTAATTGATTGGGATTCAAAATAATCCAAGTCTTTTGTGTGAACATTAAATTCATCCAAATTCAAATTATGTTTCTGACTATCTTCATTGATCAGGTGAAAAGAAATTAATTCGCCACGACTTACAGATATTATCGGTGGCTTGGTAGGAGTAAAACTCTTTTTTCCACCTTTTGTTGAAGTTAATGTAAACACATGGCCATTTGCTGATTTTAATGTCTTGACATAATAGTTTGCGGGTGCTCCAAACACAGGAGTTGTGGAATTTACAGGAATCATGGAATTTATAGCATAGTAACCACCGACTGAACCAAGTACAACAATACATATGATTACAAATATTGTATTTCTACCTAATTTAGTCTTGGGCTTTTGTTTTACCAATAGTTTGCACCATACTTGATACTATTTAGACATAATGAATAAGGTTAAGGATATTATAAAAACAAAAAAAATAGATTAAATGTAAATTATTTTAAAACAAACTATTCATTTGATTCTTCATACTCTTCATCTTGCTCATAACCATCTTTGAGTTCAAGCTGATGATCCTCTTCTTTCATCTCTTCTTGTTCAACTTTCTTCCATTCTTTTTCTGTTTCTTTGTTTTTCTTTGACATGATACATCATACCAATATTGAGCATATTAGAGAATACATAATTTTCAAGTGTGATATTCTTGTATCATAAATAATAACTCTAGCCACCAATTAGCAAATTTTCAGATGCAGAATCAAAAAATAGTTTGATTGCAGCTATAATTATTATTGCAGAGACCAGAATTTGCAGAAATCGCTCTTTGATATCCAAAGA
>JBOGRE010000036.1:0-3044 GCA_050749345.1 Nitrosarchaeum sp.
GTACTGTATCTAAGTGTCTCGAAATCATACACCCAAACAATGTCAAAAAAAGGGCTTGATGTTTTTTAATTGTGTTATTATGTCAGATTCAGTTTGAATTTAATTTTAACTTGGCTACATTATGCCAGATTGAATACTTTTAATTAAATCAGAATCCATCGTAATCTATGCGCGGGCTAATGATGGGTAGGTTTCAACCTTTCCATTTGGGACACCTGAATTTGGTAAAACAAATTCTTAAAGAATGCGACGAAGTAATCATTGCAATAACTAGCTCTCAATTCAATTATTTGGAAAAAGATCCTTTTACTGCTGGAGAAAGAATTGAAATGATACATGACTCACTAAAAGAATCTGACATTGATTTATCACAATGTTTTATTGTGGCAATTGAAAACCAGTTCAACATTGCAACATGGGCATCTTATCTCAAAGCAGCATTGCCTCATTTTGATAAAATATACAGCGGAAATGAATATGTCAAAATGTTACTGGCAGACTCTGCAATTGATGTAGTTTCACCAAAATTTCTAGATAGAAAACAGTACAATGCAACCCGTATTAGATTAATGATAATATCTGGCGATAATTGGCAAAACCTTGTTCCAAATGCAGTTGTTAAATTTTTACAAAAAATTAACGGCAAAAAAAGACTGGATGTAATATCAAAATCTGACACAAAACCTACTGAACATTAATGGAACCAATACGTGCTTGCCCCATTTGTCCACATTGCGGCTCAAAGAGATTTGAGCGATTACCTGGTAATACAGTTACGGTAAAATGTCGCAAATGCAACAAAATAATCACAATTTGAAATTCCATAGTTAATATTTGCAATATTCTGAATAACATCATGGCAAAAACGTGGAAAGATAAAGACATTAGTTTAGCTCCTCTAAAAAATCAAATTATTGCCGTACTTGGTTATGGAATTCAAGGCGATGCACAAGCAAATAACATGAAAGATTCAGGTCTTGATGTTATTATTGGTCTTAAAAATGGAAAGAGCTGGAAAAAAGCAGAATCTGACGGTCACACTGTAATGTCTGTATCTGATGCATGCAAAAAAGCCGATATAATTCATGTTTTAATTCCTGATATGATCCAGTCTCAAGTATACAAAGATGAAATTGGACCAAATCTTTCTAAAGGAAAGGCACTGTCCTTTTCACATGCAGCTGCAATTCATTGGAAATGGATTACTCCTCCAAATAATGTTGATATTATTATGGTCGCACCAAAAGGGCCTGGCTCTAAGGTAAGAGAAACATATCTTGAAAACTTTGGAACTCCTGCAATTGTTGCAGTACATCAAGACTTTACTGGAAAAGCTTGGGATAGAACACTTGGAATTGCAAAAGCAATTGGCAGTGCACGCGCTGGATTAATTCAAACAACTTTTAAAGAAGAAGTTGAGACTGATTGGTTTGGCGAGCAAGCAGACCTTTGTGGTGGATCTGCGTCAATGATTATAACTGCATTTGAGACACTAGTTGAAGCTGGTTATCAGCCCGAAATTGCATACTTTGAAGTCTTACATGAACTAAAATTAATCGTAGATTTGATTCAAAGATATGGAATCAATGGAATGTGGCGACGTGTTAGTGAGACTGCAAGATATGGTGGTTTAACTCGTGGTCCAATGGTGATGAATAGTGAAACAAAAAACAACATGAAAAAAGTTTTAAAAATGATACAGGATGGAACATTTAACAAAGAATGGATTAGTGAATATCAGAAAAATGGCAAAGATGCATTTGACAAATACATGAGAGAAACCGATTCACATCAAATTGAAAAAGTTGGCAAGCAAATGCGAAAGATGATGTGGCCTGATTCAACTGAGTAATTTTATATTTTTCTTAATTTTGAAACGCCAGATGTAATATGATCAATTATTTCTTTTAGTGAAGTACCTGGACCAAACACCTCGTCTACTCCTGATTTTTTGAGATCCTTTTTGTCTTCTTCAGGTATTACTCCTCCGCCAACTATTAGCACGTCTTTGATTCCTTTTTTGTCCAGTGCTTGCACTACTCTTGGAAACAATGTCCCATGTGCACCATTAAGCAAACTCATTGCAATTGCATCTACATCTTCATCTTCAGCAATTTGTGCAACTCTGTCTGGTGTAGCAAAAAGACCCGAGTAAATTACCTCCATTCCTGCATCTCTAAATGCCCTACACAATACTAGGGCTCCTCTATCATGACCATCTAGACCCAATTTTGCCACTAGAATCTTGACACGTCTGGAATCTGTCTTTTGTTTCATTATTTGTGCTTGTTTTCATTATTTTAAAGCCTTTATTTCACCTTTTATGCGTAATTTGTGAAATTGATATGCCATTTTCAATTTAGATGAAAAGTTGATTAAATATTGTTTAACCATGTAAAAGATGTATTAATAATTTATAGATGTTTTTTAAAAAATTAAACTGGATTTCAATTAGTTCGTATTTTTAATTGGTCAAATTAAATTAATTCATTGTAATTCACAAATCACTAAAAACATCTAACTGTATTTTGTGTAACTGTGATTGGTGCAAAGGACAGTTTTCATTGCAATTATCGTAATATCTGTAATATCTTATGCGGTTCTTGTTTTCCTTGATAGACAATATGTTAATGATCTTGGTCTTGACTTGACCATCGCAGATATACTTCTTGCAGTTGTATTGTCTATAATTGGCATTACAGCGTCAAGATACTTTAGTGATCAAACCACAAATTCCACTCTACAAGAATTAAAAAAATTAGAATCCAAGATTGAACAGAAAATAAAAGACTTGGAATCCAAATCTGGGAATTAAACTCAAAGAATCTTTTTCTAATTGATATTAAGATTCTAATTCTTTTTGTTCGTATACTCAAGTTCATAGATTTATCAGATTTGAATTTCTCTAATTTCTTATCTATGACATTGTCACGAGATTCAATGACGCAAAACTTCAAATTACCTAGTAAAATCGTTGTGATATGCTAAAATTCAAATGTAAAGATGTTGGATTTGATTGTGGTTTTGTAGCAAAGGGTAAGACC
>JBOGRE010000037.1:0-4721 GCA_050749345.1 Nitrosarchaeum sp.
TAAAATGAGATCCCACACGTAAGTCAACAAGTACCCAGTATTCTCCTGCTTCATCAATTGTGATTGTACCTTTCGTAGGAAAATCGGCTCTGGAAATTTTTTGGTACCCTAGAGTTGTGCAGTTAGTAGGACCTGATTCCTGCCACAAAACTTTGGAGTGATCATAATTAACAATCTCTACCTCAAAAACATCTTCACAACTAGACAATACACTAATTACTGAAAAGCCAATTTTTTGACCTACAAAATAAGAACCATCAGTAGAGTTCAAGTATATTCCGTTTTTAGGCAACTGTAATTCATCGGTTTTGGTTTCAGTTGGCTTTGATTCGCCAGAAAAGATAATGGCGAATACAATGAAAGCTGAAGCGATAATTCCTATTGATGAAACCATGATAGTTGATCTTTTCATGCTTTTGATAACTGAATATGACTCAAATTCTTTACGATGAAATGTATAATCTATACAGGATTAAACAAATCCTATAGATCTGAACACAAATTTAGATTAATTTCAAATCAAACAGGTTTTGATAATTTCTATATTTTTAGAATCATTTGAAAATGGAATCTCCAAGGTTCTTTGCTTAGAATCTTTTGAAAGTTCTTCAAAATCCACCTCTTTTCCATCAACTATAACAACAAAGTCATCATCTTCTTGTCCTTCAGTTGGATTCACAAATATTCTAGGCACAGAAATGGTGAGGGTTCCTTTACTTTCAGAGTTAATTTGGACTATAATAGAAGGAGAGCAATAATCTACAGTAAAATGCATAGAAACAACTGTTGCATTGACAATTCTGTGATCTAAAAAGCCATGCGATATCTCAAATTCAGAAATTTTTGCCCATTCTCTAATCATCAATGGTATGACGCTTTGCTCTTTAACACAAGCTGGAGTTCCATCATACTTTTGAATTAAAACTAATTTATCGTTACAGTGAATCATTCTAGGATCAATTCCATCTTTGAATTGTTTTAGTGGAGTCCACAAATTTGGATTAACTTCTATAATAAATTCGCCATTCATTGTATCTGAACCGAATTGAATTTCATAGGAATATTTACCAGGAATTCGCGGTTCTCCTATGATCTGAAAGTGGTATTCGAATGTGCCATCTACCTTTGGATTTAATTTTTCAGAAACCAGAAGTTCATTGTTTTTATCAAAAATTTTGAGATTAATACTTGCATCCTGCCCCCGTTGTACCGCGTCATACATGTATGCTTTTTTGACTAAACCTGAAATTACAATCCCCTCACCTTGATTAAATTGGTATTTTGCAGGTCCTGTGATCCAAATGACAGATTGCGGTGGACCCTTTGCTTCATTTTTTTCAAGAGCAAATGAATATGGAGACATGATATATTCTCCATTCTGATTCATTTTCAGGTAAACAAACACTTTCTGGCCTACATCAAAAAAGGGTTCATTGTAATAATGAACTTCAGTGTAAGGTGCAGTTTGGTTTTTTATTTCATAACTTGTTGCTGAAATCATATCAAATGATTTTGAATTTTTTAGATAGCCTTCAACATCAATTCCATACTTGGTTTGGTTTTTTGATATTTCATCTTTAGAGATTATTGTTCCAACTAGTACCAAATCTGAGTCATTAAAGGGAATCTTGATTGCATCAGGATAACTCATTTCAGCGAAAGATAATTGCAACGAACTTACAAATCCAATCAAAATTAATAGAAATACAAAATACTTCATAGATTAACTGATCCGAAATGCAAGATACTCATAAAGAATGCTACTCTTTTAGAAATAGAAGGTTGTGAGGCACCTGGTCTGGAAAGCCCCAGTCCTATCTATTCTATTTTTTAATATTACAAAATTAGTATAAAAGAGGCGCGTAGAAATTATCAGTTTAAGTAAAAATTGGTTTTATTCTTGTGAGATAAAATTAGGGCTTTCTAAATTTGTTAAAAAATAAAAAATTAGGGTTGTTGTGCAAGAAGGTCTTCCCATTCATCCTCGTCGCTTACCTCGTCTAATAGTACCGTCTTGAATAGCTCAAATGTTACATAGTCTTTGTCTTTGTATTTCTCAGCCATTTTGTTGTAAAAATCAATGGCACACCGTTCCGCATCAATTACATCTTGTATTACTTGTTTCAGATTTCCCTGTTCTTTGGGTGGGGCTTTATATCCACAACCCCCAACTTTGGTAATCTTTTCAAGTTCCATTACTGGATGTCCCCCCAATTCTATTATCCTATTAGCAAATCTTTCTGCATGCATTAACTCATCAGCAGACTGAGTAGTCAGACGCGAGCTTACTGCATCTGCGTTTATTCCATTTACCCAATGAGCCGCAAGCCAATACTGATAATGAGCGCACCATTCATCAGCATATGCTTTACTCAAATCAGTAATTACTTCATCTACATTGATTTTTGCTTGAACTATTTCTCTTCCTTTTTTACCCATTATTTCTCTAAATGTTAACTTCTAATAAAAAACATATAGTTGAATCTAATGTTTGAGAACCAGTTATTCAATTTCTTGGTTGATAATTTGTTCATAAAGAATTCAGATGTTACCTAAAATCTAACAAAAAAACTAATTCATTCCAATTTTCATTATAATTTTCGTTTATAGTCAAACCAAACTCCCTTATCTATACCCCATTACACAAATGCTCCCAATCAAATTTGAACCGTTGTGCGTAAATTCTTCTATTAGTTGCTTTTTTAACAAAAAATGTTGAACATGTCGGTTCAAATCTACCTAGAGCCAACCATAGAGAGGTTAGATTGTCAAAAAAAGTTGCTTTCTAAACGCAAGACGATGTGAGTCAATTACAAAACTCCATTAAACTTGTTTGTTTTTTCAATCTTATCCAACAACCATTTTCCTTGCCATCTTTTAACCAAGAAAACTTGTTCAATCGTAAAATATCATTAATCTCCCTCCAGACCTTTTTGTCAATCCAACCTTTAGGAATGACTCGATGACAATCTCCTTCATTTTTTATGTTAACCAGATCTCTCCTCCTTCCTAATTGAATTGCAAAATTGTATTCAGGTTCTGCACCCTTTTCTATCAATCTCTTAATCTTGTTGTTGCCAAGAGGTTTGCTCCCTCCATATTCGGCAGGAGTTTGATTGTTCGGGAGTCCTGTATGTGGTCTAATATGATTATGAAAATCCACGAAAGACTCAACAAATGCCTGTGCAGAGTTGTCGTTCCCTAAACCTTTTTTCGGTTTGGTTAAATCCTTAAATTCGCAGTTGACTCTTTCGACTGATCTGTTTTGAAAGCCTTTTGCAATAGATTTTGTCTGGATGTGTGCTACTTTCTCTAATCCAAACACTCGAATAATTGCTTTTTTGTAGGCACTCAGACAATCGGTAATAATGTAATGCGGAGTGATTCCAGAAATCTTTTTTGCTTTGGCTAAAAGTTTCATTGCATTTGAAATATCCCGTCTCTTTGAAATTACGGCAGCTATGATGAATCTTGTCTTGACATCAACGACAAACCATAGCCAAGAGTAGAACCCCTTTTTCATTATTTTTGTATTTTTTATCCTAATCACCGTCTCATCAACTGACCACACCATTCCCAGTTTGGGTGGTAAAATGTCCCTTACAGCATCGGAGATTAGACCCATGTAGGTTGTGTCCCAATTGCGAATTGATGTATGAGTAATCCTAAGATTTTTTGTTGTTGAGAGATGTGTAGCTACATTACGATAGGACACTCCTTTTAAGGTCAGACTCAGCGCTTCGATAATATTTTGGGGAGTATTTTTCATTTTACGAAAACCGTTTTCAAAAGCGCTCAATCTATGTCCGCATTTTTTACATGTGTGTCTTCTCCTTTTTGAACCGTCAGCAAGTTTTCGAAATCCACTATTTTTAAATTCGGTAGAAAAACATACATCACATATTTTTAGATCTGGGCATTCTAGTGGAAACGTTTCTGATTTGAAGTAGATTTTTTTTTGAGCTTCCTTTATGTGCGAGCATCTTTTGTCATCGATATCAGGATTAGTCAACAATTTATCAAATGCGGGGCATTTGCTGCATGTCCAAACACCAGAATTCAATAAACACCTTACTTCATGAAATTCCCCTGGGTGAGACTTGGATTCCATGTACTGAACGTTTTGATAAATTTGGTCAAGGATTCTTGTATCATTCATAGATTTTTTATCTTCTGGGTCAGTCCATTCTAATATGCTCAAATCTTACCGCCCTTTTCAATTTCATCAGAAATTATTTTCATGAATTTTACATGCCAATTGCGAACTGTTGTATGAGAAATTTTGATTCCTCTTGTTTTTGAAAGATATTTTGCTACATCACGATAGAATATGTCCTTGAAGTCAATTCCCAATGCCTCTGCAGGAGTTTTCGGCATATACTTCATTATTCAAAATCAGCCTCCCTTGGACTGAATATGTAAAGGCAATTTAGGCAAGCATGTCTTTGCCTAATGGAACAGTCCTTACTTACTACGTATCCAATTTTTTTGCATGATAGTGAACAGCAGTTTGGGCAAATATTTTGTCCTCCCGTAAATTTATTTGAATTATTTTCATCCTTCATCGTTTTCATTCCTTTCTTCCCATGAAATGAATCTGAGGTCGAATCTAAGGTCGCAGTATAAGCAAGAAAATTCTTGTCTTGTTGGATCATCATATTCTACTATGTATTCACTTTTTTCACAGTTTGGACAGATGTTTTCCTTTCCTTCGTATGAGC
>JBOGRE010000038.1:0-5297 GCA_050749345.1 Nitrosarchaeum sp.
GTGGAAAGATGCATCAAGATGGAGAACTGGTGATAAATGGAGATCATTTGGTTGGAATGTAATTGAAATAGATGGACACAGAATTGAACAAATTGATGCTGCAATTACTAAAGCAAATTCAACAAAAGGTATTCCATCAATAATTATTGCTAGAACAATTAAAGGGAAAGGAGTTGAACATATGGAAGATAATCCCCAATGGCATGGAAAAGCTCCAGATTCTGATGTATCACCAATAATTAATTTAGAACTTGATTCGCAGTTTATAATTGCACCTTCAATTATTGCAGGTGATATGACAAATCTGGAAAATGAAGTAAAACGATGTGTAACCGGAAGAGCCGATTATATTCATCTTGATGTAATGGATGGACAATTTGTTCAAACAAAAACTTTTGATCATAGAAAAATCAACGAATTACGACCTTTAACTGTAATTCCATTTGATTCTCATTTGATGATTAATGAACCTGTAAAACATGTTAGAGACTATGTTGAAGCAGGGAGTGATATTGTTACAGTCCATGTTGAAGTTTGTGATGAATCAAGCTTTGGCGAAATTCATGATTTGTTAAAACAGAATCAAGTCGGTGTAGGTCTTGCACTCAATCCAGATACTGAACTTCCTGAATGGTCTTACAAATTCATACCTACACTTGATCAACTCATTGTAATGTCTGTTGTACCTGGTAAATCCGGTCAAAAATACATTGAAGAAACACATGGAAAAATGATTAGATTGAACACTATTCTAAATGGGCACAAGTTTTCAGGTTGTATTGAAGCTGATGGTGGTGTAACTCTTGATAATATCAGTTCCTGTTTTACAGATGGAGCTAGATCTTTTGTAGGTGGTAGCGCAATTATTGGAAAACAAGATGTACGTGGTGCTATAAGGGATTTTAGGAATCAAGTTCTCAAAACAAAACGAAAAATCTTGCTTGATAAAACATATGAATTAGGAGGTTCTGATCTTGTAAAGAAATGGATTGGACTACACGTTGTTAGTGAAAAACAAGAACAGATTAAGAAAATAGCAGAAGAGGCAGGTTATCTTTGAACCCTCCCATCATGACTGATATGCGTTCAGAGTACTCAAAAATACTAATTGAACTTGGAAGAGAAAATCCAAACATAGTAGTTTTGGGTGCAGATACAACTGATTCTCTTAAAACTTCTGGATTTGGTAAGATCTTTCCAAATAGATTCTTTAATGTGGGAATAGCTGAGGCAAATTTAGTTTCTCTATCTGCTGGTCTTGCAGCTTCTGGAAAAATATCGTTTGCTAGTACTTATGCAATATTTCTGCCTGGACGCGCAGTTGATCAAATACGAAATGGAATTGCGTATCCTTCTCCTGGAAATAAAAAAGGACTAAATGTAAAATTAGTTGTCTCTCACGGTGGATTGACTGTTGGACCTGATGGTGGTTCGCATCAACAAATTGAAGACATTGCAATTATGCGAGCAATTCCAAACTTTCGTGTATTCATACCATCTGATACTTTTGCAGTTTCAAAATTAACTAGATTGATGGCAAATGAATATGGTCCATTTTATATGAGAATGGCAAGATCAAATACTTCAGTAGTTCATTCTGAATCACAAGATTTCAAAATTGGTAAAGGAATTGTAGTTCATGATGGATCTGATTGCACTATAGCTGCATGTGGTATAACAGTAAGAATGGCACTTGAAGCAGCTGAATCATTACAACAAGAAGGAATTTCTTGTAGAGTATTAGACATGTTTTCTGTAAAACCAATTGATGCTGAACTCTTGGAAAAAGCAGCAAGAGAAACTGGGTGCATAGTTACCTGTGAAGAACATAATATCTTAGGAGGCATGGGTTCTGCAGTTGCAGAATCTGTTTCCGAGAGATATCCTGTTCCTATAAAACGAATAGGTGCTCAAGACATGTTTGGAGAATCTGCTAGAGACAATGAAATTCCACTGCTCTTAGAAAAACATGGAATAACATCTTTTAATATAGTAAAACAAGTTAAAGAAATAAGGAGTAGAAAATTATGAAAATTTTTCTTGACACTGCAAATCTAGAATCAATCAGAAAATTCAACGATATGGGTCTGTTGGATGGCATTACAACAAATCCCTCTCTCTTGTCAAAGGAAGGTGGTAATCCAAAAGATATCATGGAAGAAATCACAAAAATCATCAAAGGTGATGTCAGCTTGGAAGTTCTAAGTACTGAATATTCTGGAATGATTGAAGAAGGTAAACGTCTACGTCAATATGGTAAAAACGTCGTTGTGAAAGTTCCTATGACTCCTGATGGTTTGAAAGCATGCAAATCTCTTTCATCAGAAGGAATCCCTGTAAATGTAACATTGGTTTTTTCTCCAAATCAAGCACTACTTGCAGCAAAATCAGGCGCAAAATATGTTAGTCCATTTATTGGCAGATTAGACGATATTGGTCAAGATGGAATGCATTTGATTAAAGAAATTAAACACATATTTTCTAATTATGATTTTGGAACAAAGATTCTTGTTGCAAGTATTCGTCATCCAATACATGTTATTGATGCGGCAAAAATTGGAGCCGATGTTGTAACTTTACCCCCTGCAGTTTTAGATAAAATGTTACTACACCCTCTAACTGATATTGGATTGGAAAATTTTCTATCTGATTGGAAAAAAATAAAAACCTAAAATCCTGATATAAAAATTTAAAATTTACATATCCTCTTTTATAATTATTTTACTATGGTAATTGGTATCTTTGATTTATGAAGTAAATAGTTTGCAACACTTCCAAGAAATATTTCAGAACCTGGATCAGGTCCTCTTGGACCTATTATGATAAGATCAAATTTCTTAGTTTTTGAAAATTTGGTAATTGTTTTGCTAATGCTTTCTCCTTTTAGGATTTTTCCTATAAATGAGACTTTATCTTTTCTTACACTTTTTTGGGCTTCTGTTATTATTGTTTCAGCTCCTTTGATGTGTTCCTGCTTTATTTCCGATGAAACTGGAAATTTAAGCCCTAACAAATATCTGACAACATTTATGCCTGTAATTTTTGCATCTAATGGTTTTGCTATGGTCGATGCCAATTTCAATCCTTTTAGAGATGATTTTGAGCCATCAAGTGGAACTAGTATATTTTTAATTTTTCTCATAATAATACCAAATTATGATGATAAATAAATATGATTTTTAACAAACTTTTTTTAAACAGTATAGACAAAAAATCATTACTTAAAAATAAAAATTGAGGTTTTATGACGATCCTTTATTTGTGCTCTTTCTTGAACTAGTTCCTCTACCTGTAATTCTGGTCATGCCTTCAGTTGAAGGTCTTGGTTTTACACCTGGCAAATCCCCTAATCTTTTTGAACCTGTTCCCCTACCTGTGTGAACCATTCTATTTGCTGCCTGTTTTTTCTTTTCCTCTTGAACTTTTTGATATGCATCTCCTGCCCAAGCTTTTCCACCGTCATCAATTTCTCTGGTTCCTGTTCCTCTGCCTGTTCTAATTCTAATTTTTCCCATAACTGAGGTTATTACATCTTATATTTATTTAAGCTTATTATCCTCTAAGAAATTGTATTTCATATAATCTTGAATCTGACCTTTACTCATTATCTTACTTAAAAAATTAAATATTATTCATAGTTTCATAATCATCTTAGAATCATGTATATGCATTATGAAAAATAAATTGTATTTTTTGTTTCCTTTAATTACTATTATTCTAATTTTGTTCAATGCTTTTTTTGGTCATTTGATATTTGGTTCACCTTATGACCAGAATATTAACAAATATTCTATCTATATTCATCTTCAACCTGAATGGAATAGTTATCCTGGAAATATCATCTATGACATAACAAACGTGTGGTCAAACCCAAATACAAAATTGAATGTTAAAGGATTTATTTTTGATTCCTTAGACACTACTATGTTTACTGTTTATAACTCCAATCAACTACAATATCAAAAGCAAAAATCATCAGTTGAATTAAAACATGAATTTAGTAATTGTAAATCTAGTTGGAAACCACCTCTTTATCGATATGCAATTGACAGTGTTCGTAATAGTATTGAATTACTTCAAGGAACTCAATTAAATAATGATCCATATGTATCGATTTATCCAAATATTCCAAATGAAAAATATAATTCAGAAAAACAAAAAGAAATTGTAAAACAAGGATATGTCCAATTTATCCCAATTTACACTTCAAAAAATTCAACTTATGAATTTGCAGTTTCAATAAATGATAAAAATACAGCTTTTGATGTATATTTTATCCCGTCTGAAACTGAATTAAGAAATTATTTGGAAGGCCACTTTTTTACGTTTTATACTCAAGATGGGTGTTTTGCAATCAATCATAATAGTTTTAGTGGTATTTGTAGTAATGTGGAAAAAAATTCGGGTTTGCTAGTTGTAATACCTGATAATCTAAAACTATCTTTAACCAAATTGAAAATTAGTTTGCATGAAAAATTATTGGATTAAATTATTTTTTAATTATTGATCCAACCAAGTTTTCTAAAATAAATAAACATTAATGCTACTGGTATCACTGATGCTAGACTTATTATTATAAATGATGTATATGGTCCTAAAAGTATTAAATGATCATTTATCCCTCCGGGTAAATTTATGTTCATTCCATAAAATGTTCCAATAACTGTTCCTGGAATTGCAAATGTAAAAATTATTGTTAACGCCGCAAGCACTTTGTTTGTTTTTTCAGTACTGAGCATAAAATCTGTATCTTTGTAGATCTCCATCGTTTCTCTTGATTCTTCTAGAGTTTCGATTACTTTGTCAATATGATCAATTACATCGTCAAAATACAATGAAAGGTCTTCTTCATCTGAAAATCTTTTAATATTTTTAGCAATTTCTAATACGAATTTTTTTAATGGATTTGCTATTCTTCTCATTATGTTGATTTCTCTTCTAAGTAATGCAATACTTCTTGCAACTGATTTTGTTTCATCAAATACTTCATCCTCAAGATCATCTAAATTAGCAATTACCTTTCTTGATATGTGCAAGAGATCATCTACTAGAATATCTATTATTTCATGAAGTAGATATCCTGATGATTTTCCAAGTAATCTTTCTTTTCTCTGTGAATCTGAATCATTTTTACAAACATTTACTAAATCTACCAATGGTTTCAAATCTCCCTGATGGACAGTTACTAGAAAATCCTTTCCTATGAATATGGAAAGCTGACTATTTCTTGAAATTCCAGGTTGCTGTAAGAGTGGTGGAAAATGTAATATCACAAAGAAATGCTCATCATAACTATC
>JBOGRE010000039.1:0-5689 GCA_050749345.1 Nitrosarchaeum sp.
CCTCAAACCCAGATCAATATGTAGCAAAAATTTCCCCACAAACTGCTACAGAGATAGCAATCAGTCATCTCTCAACTCAAGCATCTAATTTGGTCAAAGTTGATCTTGATTATGAAAATGGAGTCCACACATATTCTGTAGAATTCATTATCGGTGATCAGGCTGTATCTGTTGAGATTGATCCTCAAACTGGTCAGGTTCTTCTAGTTGAACAAGAACCTGTAGGAACATTAGATGTACAAGACAATGAAACTGGTGACGGCGAAACTAATGACGACACAGAAACCAATGATGGAACATCAATAAGTGATGGTGACGGCGAAACTAACGACGACTTGGGATAAAACCCAGTCTTTTTTTCTAAATCCACAGTGTTACTTTTGAGGATTATTTTTGAATCTTTTACTGAAATTGAATGACCATATCCTTTTAGGAATTTTACGTTATAGTGATTTTTACAATCTCTAAGAGTCATTGTATTTCTTTGAGATAATTTTGTATACTGAAGTAATTCCCATCACTATTAATCCAGTTGCCGTCAATCCTACTGAAAATACATAAATTGCAAAATCTACATTTTGTTTTGAATTTAGATAATCATTTAGAACAATTCCTATGAGAAAAGTTATTACTCCGATTATCAAGGAACTATTTCCAAATTTCACAAAATCATAACATACAATTTTGATTTAACTGCTTTCCAACAAATCACACCATCGTCTTACGTTAGTCAATCTGGAAAATTTACTCACAAAGTGGGGGATTCCCTTTTTACTCTTTGTCAAAAAACTCATTTCCGCCTTCCAAATAGTTTCATTTCTAAAATTATTCAAACCTTGAGACATGAATGGTAAATAATCACATCTAGCTCAAAACTAATTAGGAAAAATTTACCAATTAACCCAAGATAATTTTATTAATATGACGTTTTTGCTTGTTAAAACAGTTATTTTAGATCATTACATCCTGTTTCTAAAGTATATTTTGTTGCCAAAATTGTTCATGAATACTCTCAAATGTATAAAATGTAGGAAAATCATTCCAAAAACTGATAACTATAAAATAGTCGTATTTTTGGTCAAAGACAAACTATCTGATCCATATTATGAACATCTTTGTTGTTATTAGAAATTTTCTATGATTTGTTAATGTAATGATCTATTTATTGACCACTTTTTAATTCAAACATGATGCGAAATAAGAATTTGGCAATTGGAATTGCTATTATTGCCAGTCCGATTATTTTTGCACTAGTTGCATTTCCTGACAGCTTTAGTTTAAGTTGGAATCAAGGAAGGGGCGGATTTCTTTTTGCACTTGTATTCATTATTGCTGAATTAATAGGTCTTAAAATTATCATCTCTAAAAAAAGATTGATTGCTGTAATCCCATTGGCTATACTGGTAATTGCATATCTTATTGGTTTGGAATATGGTTTAAGGGATTATCTTTTAGCCTCTGCTGAACAATTTAACGTACAACTAATCTATTCGTGGACATGGATGTGGGACTTTATTGTGATGGGCATTTTTGTAATTGTAGCACTTAGTATCTTTTTTGGTAAACGTTGGATAAGAATTGCACCTGCGGGACCCATATTTTTAGGTGGCACTGCAATTATTCTTTCATTGGATGCATTTTTCCCGTATGACACACTTGGCCCATTACAATACGTTGTACCTTATCTGGTGCAAACAAATGTGTGGTTAGTAAATCTGTTTGATCTGGGAACTGCCACAGCACGTGACAACATAATGTTCCTAAATGGTGATTTTGGACCTATGGTACTTCAGGTATTTTGGCCATCTGCTGGTGTACATAGCATAATCATCTATTCTTTGGTCATGGGTGCATTTCTGTTAAAAATGAATATTCCTAGAAATAGAAAAGCTGTTTATTTTGGATTGGGAATTGCAGGCACCATCGGTGTTAACATGATTAGGATCTTTTCTTTGTCTTGGTATGCTCTCAAAGTTACTACTGATCCAAAACAATGGGAAGAATTTCATTCTGTCGCAGGTGAGATCATGTTTTTGCCATGGTTGTTTATCTTTTTACTAGTAGTAATTCTAATAGAAACAAAGAGACTAAAAAAATTGGAATCTGATGGAAAATCCATTCCTAAAAATAGCTAGTGATATCACTTTGACCACGAATTTCTGAAAGTTCTGAAACTTTTACCCCTAATCTTCTAACTGTGTTTTTTTGGTCTTCCAATGCTTCTTTTAATAATTGATCTGCATTTTTTTGTAATTCTTCAAGACTAGACGTAGGATTTTTTAACATTCTTGATTTTGTTTTGTTTATTAAATCTGATAGAACAAACTGTATTCCTATTGATTTGAACATTCTGTTATTTTTTTGAATCACTTCGTGAAGTTCTGTACATAACTCCCTAAGATTTTCTGCCAAAAAATCATACTCTTTTGAATCTTTTTTTAGAGTTATAATTTTACTATATTGAATGCTTGCCTCTCTTTCTTTTACTGGTTCATTATCAATTCCTCGAACTGCATTGAATATGTAAGTTCCATGTTTTCTCCCAAATTCTTTATTCATAGTAAACACATCTAATTTTTTAAGATCTTTAATTGTCTCAAAATTCATTTGTGTAAATCGCTCTTCTGTTTTATTTCCAATGCCTGGTATTGCTCGTATCTTTAATTGTTCTAAAAATGCTTCAATTTTTTCAGGTGACACTACTGTTAATCCATCTGGCTTTCTAAAATCTGATGCAATTTTTGCAATTAATTTATTTGATGAAACTCCTATTGAACAACTAAGTTTTACTTTATCTCTGATGGCATTTTTAATTTGTTGTGCCAAATGACTTGCCTTATCAAAATCTCCTTTCACTCTGTTTGTGACATCTAAATACGCTTCATCTTTTCCCACATATTCAAAAATATCTGCACTTTTTTTCATGACGTTCATAGCTTTCTCAGAAATTTCCAAGTAATAATCAAAATCAACTGGAAGAAAAACGGCATCTTTTATTTCTTGCAATCTTTTTTTTGCAAAACTAATTGGCATTCCTGATTTAACTCCAAATTTTCTAGCTATGTAATTTGCAGTTGCAATTGCCCCACTGTCTCCCCCTCTGTCTGAAAAAACACAAACACATACTGGTTTTGATTTTAGATCCGGACTTCGTATTTCTTCACATTGTGCAAAGAAATAATCAAAATCTATGTGGAAAACTACTCTATCTCCCAATACCTTGAATTCTTTCTCTGATTATTACTATATTGTGTATTTATCTAAGTAAATGGTAAAATTCCCCATTTATTTTTAAAAGTGTAAACGGGTTTATTGATAGAGTAAAAATAGAAATCCCCGAGTTTACCCTTGGAAATCTGTTACTATCGTAAAGTTATTCATCTGAGAAATGTCAATTATTTTATGAATGAAAAGCATGCTATAGCAGGAATCAAGTATTACATAGACCATAAAAAGAAATTCATCGAAGGATTACTAAATCAAAGCCAATCGTGGAATGAAGAATCCAAAAATTATCTTTTGAATTAAGATTGCAATATTTGAGAAGATAAAGTGAAGGTGATAATTTCAATCGTTGCAAAGCCAAATGAATTTCCTGCCAAAAATGAATACAATTTGAAGTGGTTTTCAACAAACAATTTGCGAAATTTTGGTATTATTACAGATGGCAATACAAATATCAACAATACCGAATAACCCAATTTCCAAAAATGTGGTGCATAACTAAACAGACTAGATAGAATACTATTAGATTCTAAGTTGTGAAAACTTGCCTCCTCTATAATTGGTATTAGAAATGAAATTAGAATTCCAAAAACAAATAGATTTGAGGAATAACTCATTGAAAAATATTGATTTTTTATGTATTATGTATTTTAATTTATTTAAACACAAAGAAAAATTTATGGAGTCATCAATGTTTGATCTGGAAGTATACTTGTATTTTCAGCTACCGATTATTATCCTACAAGCAATAACTTAATTTTGAGCTAAATTTCTAGCATATTAAACATGGGCTATATGGATTTGATGACAAAGGCTGAAAACCTCGAGAAGCTCAGAGAACTTGTAAATACTCAAGTTAAAGCAACTCCCGAAAGTTCTTTAAGAACAGTTTTTGATTTAGAAGATGGATTTAGGGATACTATTTGGATGAAAGCTTGCATAGCAAAGATCAAAAGTGATCCAGCTTCTGCAAAAATACTTGAAGAAAGATATGTAGAACCAGAATGGAATCTTGTTGAAATGTTAAAACTTCCAAAAAATTCACTTGGATGGACTTATGCTAAAGTAATGTCAACGTTAGGATATGATCCTCATTTTTACAGAGATAGGAAAAGCATAGAAGAAGAAACCGATTACGTTACCATGAGAGTACGTTCAACTCATGATATGATGCACATAATTAGCGGATTTGACATGATTCACGGTGAAATTGCAACTATCGGGCTAAATGTGGGACAATATGGGTATCCAGGATTCATGTTAATAGATTTAATGGGTTTGTTCTTTGCTTGTTTCCCTTTGATGGAAGGTAAATCAATGTCTGTCAATACTGAAGCCTATGCACGTCCTGATGTTAAAAGAACTGGAGGTTTAATTTTTGATATTTTGGCACATGGGATTACTATGGCAAGAAAAGCAAAACCATTGTTTGCAGTAAAGTTGGGTGAGATTTTAGATCAACCACTTGACAAGGTAAGAAAAGATCTAAACATAGAACCTATCACTTTTGGAGATTACAGTTGGTATTCAGATCCTAGACTCAAAGATGCAGTGACAAAATAATTAAGCTATTAATTCGATAAAAATTGAATCCGATGCAAGTAGTATTGTTTTTCTGTAGTTATTTTTCCAGATTTATGATCAAGAAATTGAATTTCAAAAATTTTCCTAGAAAATCTTCAAACATAAACATACTCCGTCCTTAGTATTTGAAACATTTACAACAAATCACCTCTACATTATAACGTGGATTAGGGTACGAAGTCACGCCTGTTTGGGGGGATACTATTTTTATCAACAAAGAGTAAAAAATGGTTTACCACCATTTACTCGTAGAAATCTGCTGTTGTCTAAAAGAATAAGATTTAGAAAAGTTCAAGAGATTACGATTGCAAAGATTACTGTTCATAATTTGGCAGAGTTTTGTGTGAGAAGTTAATATCATTTAAAACTCTTTTTTTATTATTGTAATTTTGCTCAACAAGAATTTAAAAATAAATGACAAATTAGGTTATTTGTTTAGATTAGAGAAATTCTGTTAGAAACCTCTTTGTTTTCCTAAATCCTTAAGTTTGCAGAATATTTTAGAAAATCATTGAAAAATATCCCGCAAAATGAAAGAGCGATGATTCTGCAGGGTGGAGGTTCACTTGGAGCATATGAAGCAGGTGCATACAAGGCAGCATATCAATTCATTAAACATCGAGATAAAAAAGATGGAAATGAAAAGAGACACATATTTGATATAATTGCAGGTACTTCCATCGGTGCAATAAATTCTGCAATCATAATAAGTTATGTTGTAGAAAACAAGACATGGGAAGGATCAGCTGAAAGATTAATTGATTTTTGGGATTATATTTCAACAGAATCTTTTTCAGATATATTTTCAAAATACATGATGAAGTGGTGGGATAATTCAAGGTCATTTTTTCCTGATATTGCTTCAGGCGAAGCTGTAAGA
>JBOGRE010000040.1:0-1590 GCA_050749345.1 Nitrosarchaeum sp.
GTCTATGATACACATCATATAATACGAAATCAATATGGAACCTTCTTTATTATTAGTTCATCAAAATAGCATCAATGATGAAAAACAAAACAATAATGACATCTGTTATTGCAGCAATTGCAATCACATCTATAGCATTGGTTCTTGGTTTATCGCAAACTCAAAACATTGCAGCTGCTCCACAAGGAAATAATGTCTATGTATTTGCCGAAGGAGTGAGTCCTCGTGCTACATTCACATTCAGCCAAGGTGTAGAGACGGCAGATTTCCAAGTCTTTACCCAAACTGCAGGAGTATCTGGAACTAACGGTAGAGGCACTGCGCCTGAGTTCACGCTAGTCAAAGTACCAGGCAACACGCCGCTTCTCTATAAAGCAGCTGATGAATTACTATTGCAAGGTAATCGTGCTGCCATAGATTGGCAAAACAACAAATTCAATGTCAGAATAGATATAGTACAAGCTGAACAACCAGTCAGATCATTTAACTATGAGAAATGCGAAGTCAACAGCTACAAAGTCTATACTGACTATGATAAAGAAGAGGGTTATGTTACTGGCGGAAAAACAGGATTTGCAGTTCAAGACGAGTTCAAATTGCTCTGTTCGGGAATGACACCGATAGATCTATCATTAGAACAAAATAAAGTCAAAACCAATCATAAAACAACTTAATTTTTTTATTTTTTATTTTTAATCATATAAAAACTATTTTTCAGTTATAGTATTCTGAATGGTTTCATTAATTACAACTTCAATTATATCGCTTGAATATTCTGCTGTTCTTCTAATGTCTTCTAGAATAAACTTGATAACAGTAGAGTTTTTTGATTCTTTCATTCTATACATGAATTCCTTTTCATCTTCTACTACTTTGGCTATATTTGAGGCTACTTTTTCGGCCAAAATATGGTCTTTATTGACAAGTGCAGAAATAGAATTCTCAAAACAGCCAAGTACATCATTGCTTAGTATTTCTAATTCCTTGAGGATTTTTGGTTCGAGTGGTTCTTTTAGAAATCTTGTTCTTTTTGCCATGAGGGCTGCATGATCAGCTATTCTTTCTATTCTAGATATCACTGTCCTAAAATTAAGACAGTCTGATGGCTGCGCCAATCCTACATCGTATAGCATACTGGCATCCTGTATTGCCATCATCAAAGTTCTCATAATATACAAGCTAAATCTGTCAACTTCATCATCCATCCGTGCAACTTCTTCTCCATATTCAACATCATATTTTTTCAGAGCTTCGATTGCTTCACGATGCATGTTTGATGTCATAAGATACATTCTTTTTAACGCCACATCAAATGTTAATTCTGGAAGTCGAGTCAGAATCTGTATTGTGATTGATTCGGAATCAGATTCCACGATTTCTGTTCCTATCATTGAGCGGCGAACCAGATCTTTGATTAGACGTGAGTGCGCTGAAAGTATCTTCATTCCCTTTGTGGTTATTTGGATTGTCTTGTATCCATTTAGATACAAAGCGATGATTTTTCGTCGTATTGATTCATCAAAGTCTTTTTGACTAATTGCGATAATTGCCTTTTTTGTTGATGCCTCAGTACCAATTCCAGGATATAGT
>JBOGRE010000041.1:0-4324 GCA_050749345.1 Nitrosarchaeum sp.
GATCTAAAGAGAAAACAGATGAAATAGGTAAAAAACAAGTAGAATTACAGATCATGATAAAACGATTTTAAGATAGTCCGTGTTTCTGAAAATATTTTTGATGATATTCTTCAGCTTTGTAAAATTCAGGAGCTGGAACAATTTCAGTTACAACCTGTTTCTGAAATTTCCCTGATTTTTCTAGTTCTTCTTTGGATTTTTGTGCAATATTTTTTTGTTCTTCATTATGAAAAAATATTGCAGAACGGTATTGATTCCCAACATCAGGACCTTGTCGATTTAGCGATGTAGGGTCATGATTACTCCAAAACACTTCGAGTAATTCATCATAAGAGATCTCATTTGGGTCATATTCTACTTGCACCGCTTCGGCATGGCCAGTTGTATCAGTACAGACTTCTTCATAAGTTGGATTTGTCAATTTGCCTCCAATGTAACCCACCTGTGTTGATTTCACACCTTTAGTTTTATGAAGTAGATCTTCAACATGCCAAAAACATCCTGCACCAAATGTTGCTTTCATGATTTTATTAGTAATTTTATAAGATTAAAACTATTTGATCAGTAATAACAAGAGTTCAGAGATTGTTACTCAATTAACTATTCAATTTAGATTATTTGTTCTTCAATCAGATATTCCAAAGTTACAGATTTTTGCTGTACAAACAGATCATTTGTCTACCAGTCAGCATGTATCCAGTCAGGGACATAGGTTAAAAAACCCAATATAGTATAAAGGGATTTTTCAGAAAATTAAGAATCAAACCAAGAATAAAAAATTAAGGTACATTAAAGAATTTGTCAGACATGATAATTTCTAATTAACGTTAGTAAAAATTTTAACCACCTTCTTGGCTAAATTTTCAATGTTGGCAGAAGGTTCTGCAGAAATTAAAAGAAGAATTTGTGTAATTGGAAATGGAAAACTGATTAAGACTGCTTTGTCCCTTCTTGCTGCAATATAATTAATTGGACCCAAACTTTCATCATATTCCTTTCTAATGGAAGCTTTTGATACAAATTCCAAAAATGACTGCAATCTAGTTTCGTCACCCTCATAAGGAATAATCCCTTCTTTAAAACCGCCAGCAATTAGATGTCCATCTTTATCTACAATGCCAGCAAATCTAATTTCAGATTCTTTGAGAAGATTGGAACATTTTTCATTGTAAAGTTTAAGGGCAGCATTATTTTGAGTGGACAACTATGTACAGTCATCATATCAAAAATAAAAACTTAGCCACAAATACAGATATTTATCAAATTCGTTAAAATCACCTTTAAAATTAAAATTCCACACATGTTTTTTATGTTAATAGAATTTCTACAAGTGATTAATAAGTAGAAAATAGTAACATAACTAAATGAGATTGCCAGTACTAATGCTTCTAGTAATAGTGGGAGTGATAGGGGTGGTGATCTGGATGCCTAATGTGTTTGCACATGAACCAGATTTTGAAGTAAAAACACCAAAAGACATTCTAAAATTTTGCGAGTTTTTTTATGACGAGTATGTTTTCATGGGAGCAGAAAAACTAACAGAGGTGCATCAGATGTATCCAAATCTCAGAGCATGCACAATTTTATACAATCATGTACTTTGGAAGAGCACACTCCCAGAAAGAGAGAAGACCTTAATTACAGAAATTAAAAAATACCTTGGCAATATCGAATATATCAAAGAGAGGCACATAAGAAGTTCCAACTCAATGCCAGAGTGGATAAAAAATGATGCGAAAATGTGGGTACGAGGAGAAACTACCGATACGTTATTTGCACATGGAATTAAAACAATGCTTGAAGATCATATCCTAAATCTATCTTTGAATAATACAGGTAGAGAGTGTAATGAGAATAAACTATGTATTGCAAAATCAAATTTCATGAAATATTTGTACTCTGACAAATATGGTCAATATATTACAGAAACATTCACAGTGGATTCAATTAGTGCCGATGAAATCATAATAAAAACAGAAAAAATTTCAAGAGACGGAAAAGAGATGACAAGTATTAACATTAACAATAATGGAACAATTTCAGAAAATATGAAATGTTGTTTGATAGATAAATTCATATTTTTAACTCCAATCGATTTTGGAGATCTGATCACACCAGATTTGAAAGTAATAGGACAAACATCATATGAATTTAATGGTAAAATACGTGAGGGATGGATTGCGCAAAATTCAGAAAAACAAGATACAGTAATCATTGATAAAGAAACAGGACTGGTGTTCTCAGATATTCATAGAGAAACAGGTATGACAATCAGATGGGAAAAAACAGAATTAATAGAGACAGACGTTTTTGAGAAAAAATATCTGACAGATGAACTTGTCATACCAAAATGGTTTAAGACAGTCACAATGTGGTTAGTAGACGATTTAATTTCAGAATCAGACTATCTAAATGCAATAGAAAATTTATTGGAACGTGGAATCTTGCGCGTCTAATTTAGTTCCTACACTTTAGAACAACATAATCAATAATTTTTTGTTCGGATGCTTTTTTCATTTTAAGAATAGACATGTAAAGTATTTTTTCTACATATTTTGGATATTTTTGCAAAATTAATTTTTTTAATTCATTACGATGTTTTACGTAGTAATCTGCTAATGGGCCATAGACATTTTTTCCTATTAATTTTTCGTCGTGAATTGTGAAACCACCAGATGCCACAAGTTCTCTTATATGTTCTAATCCATAATGCTCTGAAGACCAAGTGAATTTCAGAATTCCTAATTTCACAAAAGATGCACCTGGAAGAGTTACAGGTAATGCTAGAGTCAGTATTCCATCTGATTTTAAAATTCGTTTTGATTCTGAAATAAAAAATTTCATGGGTTTGAAATGTTGTGAAGACTCTAATGCCAATACACGATCTACAGAGTTATCAGAAAAGGGTAATTTTGTAGAAGTTGAATTCAGAAATTCAATATTTCTTTGAGCGCCTGAAAAAGACAATTGATCATAATTGGTGTTCACACAAAAAAGATGTAGATTTTCATAATTATTTCTCCAAAAAATTGCAGGTGCAGATAACCCACTTCCAACATCAACGGCATTTTTTGCATTTTCCAATTCTGCCAATTCACCAAAGTATGAACAGAGATTTTCTTGTGCGGAGATAGGTTCAGACGTATCTTTCACCCAATAGCCAAAATTCAACATTGACCCACCTGTAGCAAGTTGCATTATTGGTGAAAGAGAATTGTAGAGATTTATTACATCTTGTTCATTTTTTCTAATAGTCCAAAAAAAGACATCCAGAGGATTAATTAAGTTCAAAAATATTTTCATATATAGTTGAAATTAGATCTTATTAATTTCTAGGGTAAATCTTCAGCATCATCAATACAGTGTTTATGAACCCATTTGTCATCTTTATTTTTGGCAATTTCTTTGCCTAACTGTATTTTATCTCCGCAGGATATACAAGAGGATGCAAATTTTGCTTTCATAGTATAAGATAGTACAGCATAGATAAATTAACTGTGGTGTAATCAGTGCTAACTAAAGATCAGCTATGTGTCATTTTTACCAATTGAAGATGTTTTATTAATTTGATTATAATAATTAGAATATGAGCGAGTCAGGTTCAGAGAAGGTTTCAGAGATAGTTATTGCAAAATGGAGTGAGAGGTTTTTTGCATGGATAATTGATTTTTGTATTATTTCAATAATTTCAATATTGTTAATTTCTTCAGTATATGGAACATTTAACTATGAGTTAAGTGAAAAATCAATTTTATCAGAAACCACACTGATTATTCCAACAAGCATCATATTTTTTGCATATTGGACAATTTTAGAATATAAAAAAGGCCAGACAATTGGGAAAAAAATTCTAGATTTAAAAATAACAGATATGTATGGAAAAGCTCCAAATTTGGGACAAGTCATGATCAGTAGTTTTGGTAAAACATTTCTTTTACCATTGGATGTTATATTAGGATGGATTTTTACAAATGAAAATCGCCAAAGAATTTTCAATAAAATAGGAGATACAATCATAATAAAAATAAAAAACACAGAAGAAAATAAAGAAAACATCAAATATAAAAAAGACTAGGGTTGTCATATTTTGTCATACAATTGTTTTATAGAATTGACCAGTAGATCTATTACCAACTTGAGTTTTTTTATGTTAAGAAATGAGCATGAACATAAAATGGTGGATTGGGCTTCATAGAGAACTGCAAAAAGACATCGAATGTGAAAATATTCAAAAAGAACATTAAATTCAAATCCAGAAAAAAGATTTACAGAATAGGTTAAAACATACTACTAGTTTAGATTTATTTGGCATACAATATTTGCT
>JBOGRE010000042.1:0-5520 GCA_050749345.1 Nitrosarchaeum sp.
CTACCTGTACTCTTCTTCTTTGACCAATAGATAGATCTTCGTTTCTTTTTTTACGAATATCTACTAGATCAAAATCTTTTAGAAGTTCTTCCATTCTTTTTTTGCGTTCAATTTTTGGAACATTCCACATCATGCCATATTTATCAAGAGATTTTTCAACAGTTAATGTTGGTTCGTAGCTAGGCTGTTGTAAAACTACACCAATCTTATGACGAATTTGTAAAGGATTCTCAATTGCGTTTATTCCTAAAATTGTCAAAGAACCACTTGAGGGTGGAATTAATGTTGTTAGAAGTTTAATAGTAGTTGATTTTCCTGCGCCATTAGGACCTAAAAATCCAAAAACGTGACCAGATTTTACCGATAAAACAATATCATCTACTGCTTTTACATGTCCATATGATTTTGATAAATGTTCAACATTAATGCAGGACATAAAAAGAGTGCGATCTTCTTACTAATTTAGTTAATGAGGTGAATCACCATAGTCATGGTATGAATTATTTGAATAAATAAAAAAGCCATAATTTAGCGATCATTTAGAGATTATACACGCTACAAAAAGGTAATGAAATTTTTATTAATAGAGCTAGTTTACAGACAATGAATTGTCTGAATTTGATATTCTTGTAGAAAAATTACTTGAACAAAAACCAGAATTGACCAGAGATGATATTGAAGAGCAGATTAAACATAAAAAAGAGAAAATTGGAGCAGGTTATCTAACGGATCAAGGAGCTCTATTTTTGATTGCGTCTGATTTTGGAATTTCTTTATCAGGACCATTAAAAGTTGAAATGAGGTTAAAGGATCTCTATGCAGGTGCAAAAGAAATCTCTTTAGAAACGAGAGTTCTTAACGTATCTCCTGCAAAACAATTTTCGCGTAAAGATGGTTCTCCTTTTTATCTTAGAACAATGACTGTATACGATACAAATTCAACTGCCAGTGTAAAATTATGGGATGACAAAGCAAATTTGCCTGGAATTGAAAATATTAAACCAGGAGATTTGATTAAAATTATTAAAGCATATGTAAAATCAGATCTTAATGGATCTCCAACTATCAATATTGGTTCAGGTTCTAATATCGAAATAACAGATAACAAAAGTGAAATTCCAACTATAGACAAGATTACAAAAGATATTAGTGAATTGCAAGAAGGGCAAAAAGATCTTGTGATTACAGGAACAATAGATGGTGTTGTAAGTAGTATGGAATTTACAAATTCACGAGGTCAGCCTGGAAAAGCACTGAGAATGAGGCTAAAAGGAAAAGAGGACAGTGCCATGAGAGTAGTGTTATGGGGAAAAGATGAGTCAGACATTCCAAATATGATTTCTCAAAGTGCTAAAGTTAGATTACTTGGTGTCAATATAAAAAATGGAAATCAAGGACTGGAAATTCATGGTAATGATTCAACAATAATTGAAATTGAGGGAAGTAAAGAAGCAGAGCCTGTAATTGTAAGAATTCTTTCAATTGTAACAACAGAAAATGAAAAGAATATGATTTTGTGTGTAGATAATAAAAAAAAGGTTTACAACATTACTGATCATTCAAATTCTACTAGCATTTGTAAGGAAGGTGATGTTATTGAATGCATGCCATCAAAAGTATACGGAAACTCGGTCACATTAGATAATAATTCATTTGTAAGAAAATTAGAAAATGATGAATCAATTCCATCATTATCAAAGATAAGAACAAAGATTAATGAAGTCAAAGTAGATGGAAATTACTGTATTGAATCTATAATACTTAAAGTTCCAGAAAGACGAGAGATTCAAACTAAATCTGGAGAATCAATTCTATTATCAGAGATGTTTGTTGAAGACGATACTGGTCAAATTTGGGTTAAAGGATGGAGAAATCAAGCTAGATTAATAGACAAATGTGAACTAGGAGAGATAATTTCAATAACAGGAGTAAATGCAAAAGCAGGTTTGGAGGGAAGAATTGAATTATCACTTACAGCATTTTCTAAAATTATAAAGAAAAACTAAGAATCCCAAAATCCCCTAGTTACAACATATTGTCTTTCTGCTTCGTATATTTGCTTAAAGAGATGTTCTTCGTCTACCATATTTCGTAATATACGTGCAGCAGTGTCAGCACCAACTCCATATCCAGACATGACAGTGATTGCAATATTTCCAAAATTTTCTATTAATGAAGAGACTTTCCAGGCTCGATCAAATTTGTGTTTTTCATCTAAGGAGAGTTTTTTTCCTTCATATTTTTTACGTATTATTTTTGGAAGATCATAATCTGAATAAAAAGTGGCAGTGATTTGTCTTGCTTTACAATAAGGGCAAATTAGCATATTTTTAACCTCGTTTGTCTCCACTACTCTCTCCCATTTTCCACATCGTGCACAAATAAGACGATGTTTTGTCTTTGCCAATCTTGCTTTGACAAGATCAAGTATCCCTTTGTCAAGATTAGCAGGAGATGAATAATATTTTGTAGTATGATCTAAAATTGGCTCAGCTAATTTTGAGAATTTATCAATTTCTAACCATTTAATTACAATTTCATCATCTTGAATTTTTTTAAGGATTTTATCTGTATTTTCAAGATCATATTTATCATGAAATAATTCTCGTAATGCCTCTTTTACAAGAGATGTTTTAGCATATCTTTCATATAAAAATCGCGCTGATTTTTTTTCATAAATTGCTCCTCTTCCAACAACTCCAAATTTTTTTGCAACGCACCATGTTTTCCAATTTACATTATGAGTTCCTGCCAAAGAAGCAGTTACAATTGAATAAAGATTATAATTGTCTTTTATAATTTCAAGGAAAAGTTTTTCAGAAATTCGTGATCTAGAAGATAAAACTATTCTATACCCATCAGAACGTGAATCAACCATGGAACCTAACATTGATGATATCATTGAAGATAGTAAAGTGGATAATGTTGAATTAATTTTTGTACCAAAACAAGAATGTATCACTATTGAACCTTGTGAACGACTAGATTCTATAACAATATTTTTTTCATCTGGAATTTCATTAAAACTTAATTCTTCAATAGTTTTATTGATTAATTTTAATGATCCATTTTTTACCTTGCTACGAATTGAACCGACTTTTTTTGCAGTATTATAATCAACAGGAATACTTTCTCCTTCCCAATAAGGAACAGTCATGCTTCCTCCTCTAAAGGGTTCAACATTTACTGAAAGTGATTTTTCATCCACATTAAGTATTCTCCATTGTGAGCCTTTTAGAACAAAGATATTTCCAGAATCTCCAAAATCACCTACAAATCTTTGATCCAATGTTCCGATGATTTTTTTTCCAACACTATCAAATACTTTGAATTTAAGAATATCAGGTATTGTGGAAAGATTTTCAAAGTAATATTTGAAGGAACGTCCTTTTTTCCAAAAAGTCATTTTTGTTCTATCAAAGAAAATCAAATAATTAGAATCAAGTAAATCTAAAACGCTCAATAGATCTTCTAGTTGCAAATTTCTAAATGGGTATGCATTGTTTATTGTTTCCAATGCTGAATTTACATGAATTTCTCCGAGTTGCATTGCCATTCCCACAAGATGATGTGCAAGTACATCTAGAGAACCATCGTGAATTTTTTGTTCTTCTATAGAACCTTCTTTAATACGATCTAGTATTGCTCTTGTTTCAAATTCATCATCAGAATTGTTTGTAATTATTAGCCCCTTGGCAGAAGCATCTCTGTTATGTCTACTACGTCCTATTCTTTGAATTAGTTTTGATACTTGTCTAGGAGAGCCATAATGAATTACTAACTCTATTGAACCTATATCCAATCCTAATTCAAGTGAGGAAGTGCAAACTACAATTCCACGTTTTCCTTCTCTTAATGTAAGCTCAGTGTCCTCTCGTACCTCTTTTGATAATGATCCATGATGTAATTCTATATTGATAGTTGATTTTTCTTTTAGTGTAGAAGCCAAGAATTCAGCCTCACCTCGAGTATTAGTAAAAAGAAGTATAGGAGAATCTAAATTTAATTCTAAAACATGTTCAATTATTTTATCTGCAACATCTGAAATGGTTCCATTAACAAATTTGACTTCAATATCGTATTTTCGAACAGAAGTATCTCTAATAATGTGACATTTTCTTTTAGTTCCTACCACAAATTTTCCAGCTTCTTTAAAATTACCAACTGTGGCTGATAACCCAATTTTTGTAAGATAGTGTTTTGAATTGAGCTGTAAACGCTCTATACTTAATGATAGTTGAGAACCTCTTTCACTGGCAAGTAATTCATGTACCTCATCAATAACAATCCACTCAAGTTCAGATAATGCATCTAACATTTTTATTTGTGTGAGAAGAATAACCAGAGTTTCAGGAGTTGTTATGAGAATATCTGGAGGATTTTCAGTAATTTTTTTTCTTGCAGTCTGAGTTGTATCACCATGTCTGATTTCAATTGAAAGATCATTACTTTGAGCATATTTGGTAATTCTTCGAAATACATCTCGATTTAGTGCTCGTAAGGGAGTAATGTAAAGAACTTTAATTTTTCCAAGTTTTTTTGATTTCTTTACTAGTGAAAAAATTGGAATTACAGAACATTCTGTTTTACCCGAACCAGTTGGTGCGATTACCAGACAATCTTTTTTTTGTAAAATTATAGGTGAAGCTTTTTTCTGAATTTCAGTAAGATTAGTAAATCCAAAATGAGCAAACAGTGAATCAAGTGTTGAATCAGGAAACTGATTCTTTTGTTGTATTTGATCGTGATCTTTCATAAACTATTACGCCGACTAGTCCAAGTGCAAATAAGACTATAGTAATTATCGGAATTGAATCAAAAATTCCTGCCATTGCTAAACTTTATGATTGATAGTTAAATATCTTCAGTATGATCAGATAACCCTCCAGTATGTATTTTATAAGAAAAATGGGTTTTATGAAGAAGCCATTTTATTTCTCCATGAAATTTTGAGGAAGTTTTTGTAAGTTTAATTTTGATGTGTGTAAATGGATCAATTGCAGTTCTCATATTTTCCATTTCTGTACCTTCTATGTTTCTAATCATATTAGTAATTACAATAGGGATTTTTTTATTAATTGCAACTAACGATAAATTATGAACATATTTGATAAATAAAAAATTCTTTTCGAATATTACATCTTCTTTTGAATATTCATATGAAAATAAATCAGTAATGTTATCAATTACAATTAGAGAAAAGCTAGATGTATTCATAATATCAATTGATTTAATTTGTTCAGAGGTATTAGTAATTCGTGAAACCGTTATTTTTTCAAGAATGTTAAATGTTAAATTTTGTTGTTTTTGCATTTCAAGAAGTCGTTCAGGTCTAAAACTACCTGTTGTATCTTGATATAGAACATTACCTCCATTTTTTATTGCATTTATACAAATTTGAAATAATAATTGAGTTTTTCCAGTTCCACTTCCTCCATAAATGTCAGTAATTACACCATTAGGTATTCCACCAGATAAAAATTCGTCTAATTTTTGTAGTCCTGTAGATATCATTTGGAT
>JBOGRE010000043.1:0-3683 GCA_050749345.1 Nitrosarchaeum sp.
GCCTAGTTCTGCATAGTTATCATAGTAAAATCTAAATCAGTACTATTAACAACAAAATCACCTTGGAGCTACCACGTGGAATGAAGGACTTTGAAGAAAAAGAAAATGTAAACATTGAACATATTCGGGAACATTTTAAAAAATTATCAAATCTATATGGATTCTCATTTATGGAACCATCTCCAATTGAACTATTATCCGTATTAGAGACAAAGTCCGGACCTGCAATTAGAGATGAAATCTATTATTTCAAAGATAAAGGAGACAGAGATGTAGCATTACGGTTTGATTTTACTGTGGGATTGACAAGATACGCATCTTTACAAAAATCAATGAGACTACCCGCAAAAATCTCCGCATTTGGGGGAGTATTCCGATACGATGAACCACAAAAGGGGCGATATCGTTACTTTCATCAGTGGGATATAGAGATTTATGGAAAACCAGGACTCGAATCTGAAGCTGAAATTATTGAATTAACATCTAGACTGTTTGATTCGTTATTACTCAAAGATATTACGATAGATATCAATCACAGAAATTTAGTTGAATCCTTTATCAACCAAACATTTGATTCACAAGATATGCATCTAGTTGGAGATATGCTAAGAGCAATTGATAAAATACAAAAAAAATCAAAGCAAGAAATTCTAGATGAATTCAAAGACAGATATGATATAAATAAACTAGAAAAAATTCTAGAGTTTTCACAAATCAAAGGAACTGTCTCTGAAGTAGAATCAAAGTTTGATACATCAAAATTACAATCATGGGATGAACTAAAACAACTACTAAACTCACTAGAAAACAGAGGAATTATAAATACACGTATCAATTTTGGCATAGTTAGAGGACTAGATTACTATTCAGGAATGGTCTTTGAAGTATTTGACAAAAATTCAACTTTGGGTGCTTTAGCTGGTGGAGGACGATATGATTCACTAACAAAAGCATTTGGAAGAGAAGATATTGGAGCTACAGGTGTTGCAGGAGGAGTAGAGAGAATCATACTTACAATGCAAGAGCAGGGAATAATGCCAGAAATAAAACAAACCCGAATTTCAGTTTTATACATTAATGAAGAGATGCAAAAAGTTGCCATGAGCATCACATCTTTACTTCGACTAAACAACATTCCAACCAATATTGATTTATCTGGAAGGAATCTGAAAAAACAAATCGAACAAGCATCTGAATCAAAATACTGCATTATAGTGGCTCCAAAAGAACTAGAGCAAAGCAAAGTTGTATTACGAAACATGCAAGATGGAACTGAATCACAAATTGAGATTGAAAAGCTTACAGATGATCCTAGATTAGTTCTTAATTTAGAAAAGCTCTAGTTAACGTCATAATTTCAGGACCACTGGTCATGGAACCAACCACTACTGTATGGTCATTTACTAAGATTCCAGACATGACATATGGGATGCCATTATTAATGGTAGTTTGCTCTATTTTTACGCCCATTATATTTGCAAATACCTTCATATCTTCTTCATCAGCTTCTGGGTGTATTGCAGCACCTGAATTGTTTGCAACCATCACTGCACCAGTTTGATTAAATCCTGAAATTCTCTTCTGTAAAACTTCTACACCTAATACTTGTTCTATTGTCTGACAGTCTTCTTTTGATAACCATGGCGATACAATAGCTCCTTTGTCATTTGCACAAATTACATTTCCAAGTGCTGTGTATTTTGAATCTAATACTCCAATTTCCATTTTGGTCTCTTTTTTTAGAAATTCATATTCATCCATGTATGCAGTCTTTGGAAGCAAAATTCCATTGTTATTCATTACCATCAATGCTCCTAAAAGGCGAGTATTTGCAACAGAAGAATACACAACTTGAGCCTTCAGATACTCTCCAAGTTTTTCAGCTTTGGTTTGGGCAAAACCCATAGGAACCAAAACAAAATCATCGTTTGTGTTAATGTAAATCCCAATATTTGGTCCTCTGTAAACATCGTACTTGATAATATCCATTTGTTGTAATTGATCTTTAAACGATATGAACGTAAGGAAATTTCAAATATGGTTTGAGCGCAGATCTTTTATTGTAGTTAAGTTTAGTCACGACTAATTTTATCTAGCTTTAAATAATATCTGAATGAAAATTGGTTTATGCCAATAGCAGAAAATTTCCCAGAAGGTTTGAAACCAATTGGAAAAATTAGTCTTGCAGGTGGTGAATACTTTCACTGGGCTTGGGGTCCTGGTAAAACAAAAAATACCGATGGTTCACAAGCCGAAGCATTTACAGATTCAGATGTTGTAGCAGCTTATGCATCTCGTGGAGAAAAACAAGTTCCATTAGGTGTTAGTGGTACAATGGTTGCAGTTGATTGGGATTCTTGTGTTGCAGACGGTGCATGTATTGAAGCATGCCCAGTTCAAGTATTTCAGTGGTACAGAACTGACAAAGACATTCCAAATACTGAAGCAATAAATGCAACTTTTAATGGAACTGGAAGCTCTGTTAAAGAAGAACGAAAAGATTTCACCGACAAAGCAGATCCGATTCGAGAACATGATTGCATATGGTGTATGGCATGCGTATCCGTTTGTCCTCCACAAGCTATCAAAGTTGATCAATCAAACTTGGAAGCACATGATAAAGCAGTAGGAACATATGTGAAGATTTAAACAAGTACTGCCAATCCACACGCACACAATTAAACAATTAATTTCTTTTCTCATATTTTATTTATTATAATCCTAAATACCCATTTTGCCTGAAATATGACTGTAAATTGAGATCGATTATAATTTAGTTGCAACTAATTTTGTCTAGCTTTAAATAATATTCCAATAATAACTCTTCATGGCAGAATTAGTAATACCCGAAGATTTTTGTCACGACCAAAAACCAGTCGGAAAAACTAGTCATGGGAATGGAGAAAATTTTCACTGGATTTGGGGAAAAGGAAATCCAGAAGGTGCAGCATTCTCAAATGAAGATGTAAAAGCAGCTTATGAATCTCATGGAGAAGAACAAGTTCCTCTCGGTATTCATGGCACAACAGTTGCAGTTGATTGGGATTCTTGTATTGCAGCTGGTTCATGCATGAGTGTATGCCCAGTTCAAACATTTCAATGGTACAGAACCGAACAAGATATTCCAGCTAAAGATGTAGTTGGTAAAGTTTTTGAAGGAACTGGAAAAACTGAACAAGATGAACGATTAGACCATAGTGATAAATCACAACCAATCCGAGAACATGATTGTACTATTTGTATGGCTTGTCAGGAAATATGTCCTACAGGAGCTATTCGAATTGAATCTGCAAACTTGGAATGGCACGAGAAAGCAGCAGGTACCTTCGTCAAAATGACTGGTAGTGGCAATCCACACGCACACGATTAAAGAATTATTTTCTTTTTTCTTCTTTTTATAAAATTTCTTTTGTATATCTCAACAAATTTTAATCACTGTTGTACATCATTTTTTGCAGAGGTCGCCTAGCTCGGTAGGGCGCGGGCCTTGAGAGCCTGTGTGCGCAAGCATTCGGGGGTTCAAATCCCTCTCTCTGCGTTTTATTTTACACTACCTAATTCTGCTAACATTGCTGATAGCTGAATCTCTGGATTTGCACCAACTAAAATTCTATAGTCATATTTTGCAATTATTTCTAAAATATTTGATAACTTTGCATGCTTTGTTTTAAACACTGCAGAGT
>JBOGRE010000044.1:0-2350 GCA_050749345.1 Nitrosarchaeum sp.
TTCCAAATGAATCCTTTAGGAAGTTCGATTCTAGTGTCCTGTTCTTCTCCAGTAACTGGATTCTTAAAACCCTCTACTTGTACCTCCATAATGCCTGGTACAGAGAAGCTGCTCCTTTTACCATCGATTTTTACATTAATATCAACAAACTGAGGATCAAGAAAATATTTCATGGTTCCAGCAAACAGCGCAAACGGTCCATCGCCTTTTGCCTGACCTGAAAATATGTTAACAAGTGCACTCCTCTGACTTTCGTTTGCTTTTTTTGTAATAAATAACTGTGATGTGCCATTACCCTCATGTATCGCTTTTGGCCACGAACCAACAAAAACAACGTCAAGACCATCAAGATCGACATCACCATAGCTCCCTGCTTGGATGTGGTATAACACCAGGGCACGGCAAAAACCATATGTGGGAAAACCGTTAAAATTACAAGGGCAGCCGTAATCGCAGTTACAGGTCTCGACATAATCAGCTTTTATTTTCCAGTTTGGCACTTGTAATGTAGTCATTATTTGAAATCTATTATACCAGTACCAAATACATTAGCTTTTTGTTCAGTATACACATCTTATTATCGTGAATCCATTACACCCATTCCGCTAATTAAAGAAAGAATTACGATGAGATATAATTTATTCAACTTATTCGTCTTTCTAAGTTTTGTTCCAATTGGTTCTTGTAATTAGAATAATTACCATGCTTGCAACCAAGATTAAACCAGTGATGGGAAATTCTGGAACTGCTGAAAACATTACCACCTCGCCTTTGGGACCAGACCAGTTGGATTCATCACCAGGCAATCCAATACCTAAGATTGTCACTTTAACATCTACAGGGGAATTAGAACGGAGAGGATCTGTCCAGTGTTCTTCTATGCCAGTGTGACTGTACTGTCCTTTAATCTCTAGTACAGGTTTTTTGTTTTGTGTGACCTCAATATCATAGTTAATGTCTGTAATCAAGCTTTGAGTAGAGTTTTTAAAATAAGCATGGATACCTAACTGTTCGTAGGCCGCAGGTTCAGTAGTTTGGACTTCAACTGTCACAGATCTGTCCAATAAGGCTTGTTCTACTGTAATGATTTTCTTATCTGCATCAAAGGCTGTGAATTCCACAATAACAGAACCTGTCATCCAAGGGTGAATCATACAATAGTAATCTTGAGGTTTCATTATTGTAAATTTGTGAGAAAATGATTCTCCTGACGAGATCAAACCGCTACTGAATATGCCATCAGGACCATCTATTGTGTTGCCGCTTGTAACAGTGTGAGCCTCCGAGTCCATGTTTATCCATGTAATTAGTGTATCTGGTTTAATACTAATGCTGTGTGGAAAAAAGCACGTCTTTGTTTTTTCACATCCAGATTTGGCCGAGCCATCAGAAATAAAAATGGTCCTATCAAGAGTGTCTGAAACAACAAGTGTTGCAACATAATCTGAGGGTTGAATTGTTTCCGTACTTGTAGGATACGGACTTAGCTCATCTAGTTTTATTTGTTCGCCAATAAATTTTTTGATTGCCAAACTTTCTTGTCCACCAACACTTGTCAATTTAAAGTTGCCCAGATCTTGGTCATTTTGTTTGATATTTACTATTACAATTGCCTGTCCTTGCCATCCACACTTGACATCGGAAGGACATCGGGAATCTTCTGTCACGTTTAGAAATTTGATCTTAATATTATCTGATTCAAAAATTGCTGTCTGGTTTATGTTTAGTTGAAATTGTTCACCAAGCGTGGCAGAGACAAGATTTTCTTTCTCTTCTGCTATTGCAGACGGCATCATGATAACAATTAGTGAGGTTAACGCGATTGATAATACCAAGACAAAAATACTTGTGTTTTTTGTTTCAAAAATGTATTTTATAATTGAGCCACCACTTCCCTAGAAGTCATTCTGAATAGTTAAAGATATTACTTACTGTTCTTTTATACTCACTGCGCTTGATAGTTAATTTATTTTCTACAGGTTCTTAATTTTTTGAGATGCATGTCCATACTGCATGGCAGGCATAGTCCATTTTCGTCATTTGTCTTGTGTAATATGCACAAGCATCCTTCTGCTTTGCATTGACAGAGGTTTTCATCCATGGACATCATTTTTGCCTCGAAGTTTTTCGGCCGCATCTCATTTAATACTCAGGCAGAATTCCTCAGTAAAACTTAAGTATTTTTACCGGATGATTCGATCTACTTTTAATAGATTATTAGTTGATAATATCTTTGAAAATACAAAAAAGTAGAAAAGCTGCGTAATTGTTTTATAAAATGAAATTTTTATTTTTATTGAGAGACGACGTAATGTATGTCATAGCCCCTAAAAAGCAACCAGATATGAGC
>JBOGRE010000045.1:0-6543 GCA_050749345.1 Nitrosarchaeum sp.
GGACTAACTTATCTTTCTTGATTATTCTAATATTTTATGAGTAATACTGGTCTGTATCTTATAAAAAAACCAGGATTAGATGATGCGAAAATAAAACAAGCACTGGATATGTTGCTGATAGACAGAAAAAATGAGTTTCGTGAACTATCTGAGGTACTTTTAAGAACTACGAAATATGCCGAGACAATACATAATTCTGAACAATTCATGCTAAATTTCTGTTTAGATGTAAATGAGGCATTTATGACTTGGTCTGGACAAATGGATTTGTCAATAAATTCACCCCAAAAAGCACTAACTATCCTACGACAGCTCTCCCGAGACAAAACTACAATGAATCAATTGGCACATCTTTTGAATCTCTCATATACACTTGCAAATGAATTCAAAGAAATCTATAGACGTCTAAAATAACCCCTTTTTTATTTATTGTAAAACTAAATTCTGATATTCTTATATTGAGAAATACCATAAATCTTAAGTTTACACAAGAATAGTTTAATTTAATGAAAGATGACTTGGCGACTTGTGAGTATTTCAATGAACAGGTTTATGCTGTCTTTCATTTTTTATTTCTAACTTGAGTTGATACAAAAATGTTGAAAATTTGTAAATTAAACAATTAATTTGTGAAATCTATCTAATCCAATCATGGTTAATATTTTGTTTCTTTATTTTTTAAATGTTTTACCGTTTTTTCATTATTGAGAATATACTCATTAACAAAACAAGAGTTTTAAACTGTTAAAGTCCATATTTTTGTATGGACTTTATGCTTGAAGAAGAATTGATGGATCTTATGACGTTTTGTTTACAAAATCCTGATTCTTCAGTTGTAATGGAAAAAAAGAATAGGATTGCAGAGATAGGGAAAGAACTTTTTTTGGATGGTGGAATCGATGCTCTTGATAATTTCTTCTTTTCATTAAAAAATAGAATTATTCAAGAAATAGAAAAAGATCCATCTCCATTGCGTCAGCTATGGAATGGACTAACTCCTGAATGGCATTACTAGTTTATCTCGTTGAGAATTTCTAGCCTCTACCGATTCTAAAAATAGCTGTACTGCATTTTGGGCAGGTGCCTTTTAGAGCTGGTTTGCCATTTTTCATGGTGTATGGTTTTGCGCCTTGAATGTCTCTTTTATCTCGGCACTTAACACAATATCCTATTGTCATACTAGTACTAGGCACATGGTTCTATTAGCAAGATCTTGTTAAACTTTTTTTACTATGAGGCAAACCTCTGATCTTATTTCAATATCTAAAAACAGTATTTTTTACATCAACTGATTGTCACATACGATGAAAATAATTGCTATTAGCTAGTAATCTTCAAAGTTATATTCTCTGCTAATGCATCTAGTTTTTGCCATGATTTGCCACTTGCCTCATCTGATACATCCCACACAAAAATCTCTGCTGTATACACATCTGATACCTTTGGTACCCATGATAGTGCTGGACTAAAAGTTTGTCCTGGATTAAGTGATCCGCTTATCCATCCCAATGATACGATGACTCCATTTTGATTTTTGATTTGAACAATATATACAAACTTTTGAGATTTTTCTTGATTGTTTTTGATATCTGCAGAAATCTGAACTTGCTGATTTATGTTGACCTGATCTAATATTTTAGAACCAAATGCATTCACAAGTCGTGGATTTGTAATGTCTATTCTGTCTAAAGGTGCTATTGCAAATGCTGGATTGATTAGTACTGTGAAAACCAACAAAACCCCAAAAATGATACAAATCTCTTTCCTCATAATTTTCTGGCAATTTTTTTGTTAATAAAGTATTTCTATACTATCTTGATTCCTTTAGTTTAATTCTAGTTACTTCTTTTTTGATCTTTAACAATAATGTAACTAATACAATACTTACATTGGAAACGTTTTTGATAAATGATTAAATTTTGACTCTATAGTAATCCCAACGTTCTGGGTCAAATTTTGTAACAAATTCTGCGTCTTCTTTATCTACTCTGGACTTTATTACATCTCTTAATGCAAAACTAGTCAAATATTTGTATTTTTTAGCATGAGCCTGCATGATAAACATATGACGCATTTCACTGCCTCCTTTTATTCCCCAATACCCCATTTTTAATGCCAAAGGTTCTAGAAATATTGTATTGTTAAGACCATAATTTTCGTCTCTAATTTCTGGTCTCAATCTATAATTTTCTAATGGTCCACCTTTAGCAAATCCTACTATTTCCCCTTTACAATCATTTAGTCTAAGAGTATTGAGAATTATATTTTGATCTCTTACTGACTCTTCAAAATTGTCTTTTGCAAATTGAAGTGGTTTCGGTAATTCCAAAAATATTGAGTATAATGATTTGATAAATTCAGGTTCCTTGCGTGTATCTCTTTTTTCAATAGTTGGAATCAGTTTCAAATTATCATATGTATAATTTGCTTGTATTGTAATCTCTTGTTGTCTGATATTCATAAATGACAATACTGTATTAAAAAAATTCTTTCTCATATGTTTTGGTAATGATTTTAAAATAAATTGACACATTTCCGTTTCTTTGTTTAATAGTTCTTCGAAATATGCTACAGAACTTCTTACAATTAAAGATGGTCTCCATGCTAAAGCATGTGCATTCATTTTTGCCATTTCCATAGCTTTTGAAAAATCCCCTAAAGCGTAACCACTAATTCTGTCTATTACTGACAGATACCAACCTAAATTCATAAAATGTTCTTGGGTTGCTTCATTGTTTTTTGTTATCTCTGAATTTCTAAAACATTCTTTAATTTGTCGTTCTGCATTTTCCTTAAGCTGACCACTCCACGGATATGTTGTTCTGAGTATCAATACTTTGATTATTTCAAGATCTAATTTTGCATCATCTAAAAGTTTTCTTAATCTTCTATCCATCGAGATAAATTTTAAAACACTTTCTTCATGTGGTTTGTCTACGCTTTTTTGTGGATCAAAATCGTGAAATAATGCGGCTGCATACAGATATTTTAAATCATTATTTGAAATTTTTTTTGAATTGTCGTTTAGATTTGCAGATAACATTGTAACATATGTGACTTCTAACTCGTGGTTGATGTTGTGATATCCATAGTAATCACTTCCCAGCCCCTGCGTTTCAAATAATGCAATAGTGTAATCTAACATCTCCGCATAACAATCTTCATCCATGCCACTTTCCACAACTAGGCTCATGATCTCATTTCGCATGGTGTATGGGTTTGCAAATTCTTGCAATAAATATTGATTTTATTTGTTATTTTTAAAGATGCTCCATATTCATTGAAAATCTCTTCAAAAAATCAGATTAATCTATGAAAATCTGTCTATTTTCATTGTAATTATTAAATTTAATAGGCTCTCAAGGCATTTAAAATCAATCACATCCAAAACCTCTTGAAATAATGCGCCATGTGCAGGTGTGATATATCCAAGACTTGTAATACCCATCAGAACAAAGATTGCACCAAGACCAAAAATAATTCCTTGCTTGGTAATCTTGATTGTAGTTAATGTTTTATCTGAATTACCATATCGTTTTAGACGGATAATGAATGGAGCACTAAATTACACATTCTTTTTGTTTGATCGCTTTCTGCATAAAAAATACTATTGAAAAATTAACTGTATATTACGAAAGACTCAATAGAATTGTCATTTTTCTGTTTTTATTGTCTGTTGACTTGGGCTTACTTGAATCCCTTATGAGCATTAGTGAAAAACAATCTCTGGAATATGTTCTGCATCTTGATGGTATTCAATATTCTTTGTCTGATGTCTCTATTGTAAATTCTCCAACTCCTGTTAATTCCCCTACCGTCAGAGGCGGTGTATATTTTTCTGATACCTTTGCATACAAAATAAAAGGTATAGTCAACGATCTATCTATTGTTCCATTATTGTCGAAAACCATGTTAGGCCCAAATACTGAATTTGGTGAAATTAAAATCACAACACAAATTATTAACAATGATAAAAAAGTAACTTTGTCTATATTTACAAATTTAACAAACAGTATTCAAAGTTCCTCCCAAATTGAATTAAATATGATTTTGGTAAAACTAGAATCTAATTAGTCTTTGTTAAGGTACATGTCGTATTTTTTACGTAATTCTTTATTTGATAATATCTCATATGCTTTGTTGATTTGAACCATTATTTCTTCTGATTTTTCCTCTTTGTTTTTATCTGGATGTATTTTTTTCGCAAGTTGTCTATATTGTTTTTTTATTTCTTCATGTGTTGCATTTTGTGGAATTTCTAATATCTTGTAATAATCTGGTAATGAGGAATTTTGAGATGTAATTCTGAATTCTTTGTCTTCTTTTGAATTCTTTCTAGTTCCTAACTCTTCATAATCGTCTGACCAATCTGAATGGTATTTCTCATAAGTTTTATCATTTTTTGAATCAAACTCTGTAGAATCATATGATGTTTTCTTTCTTAGAATTATGTCTCTTGCAAGATATACAAAAAGACCTATAACTGCTATTGTGAAACTGGCAAATAAAATAATTCTTTGTTCATCTGTTACAATTAACTCCATCTGTAATTTTTTTTCAGCATTGTTTGACTGCCCTGAACCACTTTGAATCATGCTTATGAAAATTATGCCTATTATGATAATGCTGAAATTTTTCATTTTATTTATACTAATCTGAAATCTTCTTTGGCAGTATTTAGAACCACATGTGTGACGGTATTGTCTATGTTTTGAATTGACGCCAATCCTTTTACAAATTCACTTAATTCGCTACGGGATTTGAATTTTGCAATTACCACTGTGTCTGTATTTCCTGTAATGTCGTAAACCCCACATACATTTTCTATTTTTGATAATTCTACCTCAATATCTACGATTTTATCTTTTTTTGCAATGATCTCAATTATTGCAGTAAGATTGTAGCCTAATTTTTCATGGTCTATTAGTGTTGTATAACCTTTGATTATTTTTTCATTTTCTAATTTTTTTATTCTTGATAATACTGTGACTGTTGATATTCCTAGCTTTAATCCAAGTTGTCTTGCAGATAATCTGGCATCTACCAATAAATTTTTAAGAATTCTCTCATCTGTTTTATCTAAATTCATCTGTTTTGTATATGTTAAAAATATATTTAAATTTTCGGTGATTTGTTAAATATGTGTTTAATTTTATTTAATTTTGACGTATTTTGTGTTTTTTACCACATTCAAACTTAAAACAAATGACTCTCAAAACTTGGTGTGAACCAAATTAAAGAACTAGTTTTAAAAGGCCGATTTTTTTTAGAATCTGGCAATTTTGAAGATGCACTGGCTTATTTTGAGCAAGCATTGCTATTGAATCAAAATGATCCTGAATTATGGAATTTTAAGGCTGTAACACTACGTAGTTTGGGTAGGTATGAAGAATCTTTGGAATGCTTTAACAAATCATTGGAGATTGATCCAAGGGATAAACACGCATCATAGTTCGTGTTTTTAACTGTGATTTCTTATTTTGATTGTTTTTCACAAAAACTGGGGTTTCTGACCTTTTTACGAATAAATTTAATTAGATAAATCGCCGATCTCCTACTAGTTATTATAAAGTGATACATAAGTGATTCTAATATGGTTTTAAAATCCCAAAACGTTGATAATTGTCCTCGATGTGCAAAAAATTCACTATTAACTGATGATGTTACTGGAGAAAGATTTTGTGGCAAGTGTGGATATGTAATTTCTGAGAAGTCCCAAGAATCTGGACCTGAATGGAGATCTTTTACACAAGATGAACATGGCAACAAGGCAAGAGCAGGGGCACCAACATCATTAACTATGCATGATATGGGATTATCTACAATCATTAATCCTATGAATAAAGATGCATCTGGAAAACCCCTTACTGCATCAATGAAGAGTACAATTGAAAGATTAAGAACCTGGGATAGTAGAAGTCAAGTTCATGAGTCAGTTGATAGAAATCTTAGACAGGCATTAAGTGAATTAAACAGACTAAAAGACAAACTTGCACTTTCTGATGCAGTAATTGAAAAGGCGGCTTATATTTACAGAAAAGCTATTGAAAAAAAATTAGTACGTGGAAGATCAATATCTGCAATGATTGCATCTGCACTCTATGCTGCATGTAGAGATACAGAAACTCCACGAACCCTAAATGATGTAGGCGAAGCTGCAAATCTCAAGAAAAAAGACATTGCCAGATGTTATAGATTATTACATAGAGAACTAGATCTAAAGATGCCAGTAGTCGATCCAATTCAATGTGTTGCACGTATTGCAAGTAGGATTGGAATTACAGAAAAAACCAAACGTTATGCAGCAAAAGTTCTAAAAATATCTCAAGAACATGAAGAATCTGCAGGAAAAGATCCAATGGGATTGGCTGCGGCTGCACTGTATTTGGCATGTGTTAAAAATGGTGAAGATATAACTCAACGCGATATTGCAGAAGCTGCAAGTGTAACTGAAGTTACCATAAGAAATAGATACAAAGGCCTAAAATTAGATCAAAACATGGATCTATAAAATAAACTATTTTTTCTAGTTAACTAATGGTC
>JBOGRE010000046.1:0-1531 GCA_050749345.1 Nitrosarchaeum sp.
GCATTTGCAATTTGGAAAATTTGGAATAAGAAAAAGAGGAATTCAAGTCCAGACACAACAATTTGATAATTTAACAAACATCGTGGGATCAAGAAAGAAAAGGATGATCTGAAGTGTTGCCATAGACCACAACATGCCGTCAGTTCTACCTCGCCAATGTCCAGTGTAATGAGTTTGGTTTAGAACTAACAATATTTTCGAAACTACTACAAAAATTACTGTGATGAAAAGATATGCAAGTAGAAATAGCGGGAATGCCAAAAAACCTAACCAACCAGGCATCTGTTGATGAGCTAAACCAAAAAGAAAATCAACATGTGCACCAAGAGAAATAATCATTCCAAAAATTACTCCCTGAACAAATCCAATTTGTTCTCCTCTGGAATAATTTCTGATTGCTGGAATTTGTGAAAATACAGTTGGGAGGTTTCCTTGGTGAACCCTTCTTTGTCTTAAATCTAGAGTGATCCTTCCTAACACTGCAAGAGCTACAGAAACCACTAAGTATGGAATAAAGGACGCTTCAGCCATTTGTTTTCAATAGTTTTAGACGTATCTCCATGTGAATACTTTTCTATAGACTGGCAATGAATCGTTTTATTTTCAGTGTAAGATCTGAATTGCACATTATAAGTCTGATAAAAATATTGAAGGATCAGATTATTCGGATTTTAGATTGTAAAGATCTTTTTGACCATGATTTTGCTTGAGATTCCTACTTGACTAGATATGATGCCATATGCTAAATCAAAGCAAATCTTAGCCTGTTTTTGTGTAATTTCTTGACCGTCATGGAACAAATTGTTTCGCAATTCTCTTAGATTTTTGATATCATGGTAATCATCATCACTTATGATTTTATCAATATGTAAAATTTCAGCAACTCTAAATGAATCCCAACTGGTTAGTGTTCTAATCCTTGAGTTGGAAATTTTGGCTGACTGTAATTTCTTATTCCAGAGTTCATACAGATATTTTTCAATTATAGTCCATGATAGAATAAAAGATTGTGAATACTCATTATTATCAAGATAAGTAAATGCTCCTGCAATCAGTTTTAGATTATCTAAGGGTATTCTTGCTTTCCAATTTTTCTTAGCTTCTTCTAAGACCAAATGAAAATCTTCAACACTTATTTTTAATCTAGTCCGATATCTATGAAATGTATTGTATTTATTGACATAATCAAATAATTGCATTCTTAGGCTAGATTCAGACCAACTAGAACCTCTGACTTTATTTGTGTTTAATTCAAAAGATAATCCTGCCAATTCAGAAAATTTGTGAGCGTGAAGAGGTATGCCCATCAATAAGGCACTAGAAGTTATTGCATGAAGAATCTCATCTGCAACTTTTTGGTCCCTGGTCTGAATTCCAACTAGTCCCTCTTTTGTTACGACTACCAAAATTCCATCAAAATCACTCTCAATAACTTTTTCTTCTAATAATTGATACTCTCTATTTTCAATTTGTTCCTTTATGGTAGGTTCAAATTCTCCAATCAAAACAGGCGGAAAGCAAAATGTACCAT
>JBOGRE010000047.1:0-1793 GCA_050749345.1 Nitrosarchaeum sp.
AGGGATTATTGTGTTAATATTATTATTAATTAAAAATAAAAACACGATAAGCAAAATATTTAAAAAATTATCAAAAATAAAAATGTTAAATAAAATCATTCCAAATCCGGATGAATCTTTTGAGGTAACATACATGCTGCTAAGGCCGAAATATTTTACTGTAGGTATTTGTGCATCATTGGGTTCGGCTTTACTTGAAGTAGCTGGAGCGTATCTGTTTATTCTTGGATTATCAGGGGAAATAAATTTTCAAGACCTCATAGTGCTATATCACTCTGTAAATTTTGCAGCTGCAGCATCGATGATTCCTGCAGGAATTGGAATTTTTGAAGGAGGTCTAGTAGGATTGCTTGTTTTGTATAAAATGGAATATGAGATTGCTTTTGCAGTTACTGTGTTGATAAGAATTGTTTCGACTGGATTGTTTACTGTAATAGGATTGATTGCACTTCGTCTAGTATCAAAGGATTCAGACAACTGATTTTTATTCAAGAAAAAGTGCAAACAAATTATGGAAAAAATTAGAGTTGGTATAATTGGAATGGGTAAAATGGGGTTACTACATTCAGCTATTTTAAATTCGCTTGATCATAGTAAGGTGGTAGCTTTTGCAGATACAGAAAAGATGGTAACCAATCTTCTTAGAGACGTTTCGGATGCTTCTGTTTATAATGATTATAAAAAAATGATAGAAAATGAAAAAATTGATGTTGTCTACATTACGACTCCTGTAAAGTCCCACATCCCAATAGCAACATTTTGTGCCCAAAACAATATTCATTTTTTTGTAGAAAAACCTCTTGGAATAACTATTGATGAATGTAAAATGTTGTGTGATGTAATAAATGAGAATAGAGTATTTAGTATGATAGGATATTACCTTCGATACGCTGAAACTTTCTCCAAAGTAAAGCAATTATTAGAAGAAAACACATTGGGGGAAATCAAAGAGGTGAATTCATCTGTTTTTCAATCGCAGTCATTAAGCAAACCTTCGGGCTGGAGATTTAATAAAAAAATCAGTGGTGGGGGAGTCTTGATTGATTTGGGTTCACATTTGATTGATCTCTTGTCATGGTATTTTGGAAAAATTAAAAATGTTCAAGGGAAAACAGAGTCTCATTATAATCAGGAGGTAGAAGATACGGCTCAAGCAACATTAAAGTTTGAAAACGGGTTAAACTGCAAGTTTGATGCATCCTGGAATGTAGAAAACTATCGTCTTCAAGAAACTACAATTGAGATTAAAGGAAGCCAAAAAATGATCACTGTTAATGAGGATTTTTACAAGATAACTGATTACAAAACACCGGAAAATTCCACCATTACATATCGTCAAGAAATGTACACTGGTGTTCCAATAGATATTGGAGGGCCAGAGTATACTCGTGAGGATAATGATTTCATAAATTGCATTAGAAACAAAACTCAACCCATGCTAAATGTATTTTCTGCTATGCAAACACAGAATGTCATTGATTCAATTTACAAGGCATCTTTAAGCAATAATACTGTGGAGATTGAAAATTGAGCAGAGAGATTCTTCTTGGCGATAATCCATTTTTTGGAATAGACCATTTATCTCAAGAGAGAGCCAGAGAGAGATTAAAAATTCTGACAGGTTTTGAAAAGATAACAGAAATAATGCAATATGTTTCAGAATTGGGAGTCAATGGTTTTGTGGTTTCTACACATCCAGAGTTGAGAGATTTGATACAGTATATTAAAAAAAATACCAACCTTTTAGAGAAAATGGAGTTTTATCCCATTTTACCTTATGCACAAGGTTATGT
>JBOGRE010000048.1:0-2722 GCA_050749345.1 Nitrosarchaeum sp.
ATTTCGTACACAAGCTAGTTATATCTTCTAAATTTGATAAAATTATGCCTCTAACAAATAATGTTATAATAAAATTAAATGAAATTACTACCATAGTTGAAGATAAAAGTAATCTTAAAGAACAAGAAATAGAAGAGATCAAATTCATTTTTAAAGATATTCTCAAAAGTGGCGAAAGATATGATATAGATGACATTGAATCATGGTTTGAAAATGAAGGTAGTTGGTCAAACAAAGCATCGCGAATTAGAGTGATAAATATCTCACATTACATTCAAGATAAATATGAACAAACAGCAAGACTAAGAATCGTTTCTGATGATTGATATTAATGACATGAGAATTAAATTTCTAGTTGTTCTAAGAGTCTTCCAACTATGAGTGCATTTTCTTTTCTTTCATCTCTTATTTTTGGCAATCTTTGATTTTTTGTTTTGTCCCCAGAAGAAATTATTTGAAAATACTCTTCATCTAAATCATTATTTGCTTGTAATCTTTTGATAACTTCAAAAAGTATTCCAATAACTTGTTTTTGAGCTTCAATTAATTCATCTTTACTTTTTTCAGACATATTTGTTATTTCTCTATGATTTTTTTAAACAATTCTAACAATTTTGGATTCGTTATTTCTTTTCTGGCAGTATTAAAAAAAGAATCTAATTTTTCTTTGGAATGACCATCATTAGAGTAAATTTTTGCCTGTAATACCATTTCCAATCTGTCTAACTGATGAACAATTTTTGCCTCTTTGGAATTATGAGTTTGATATTCCTCCCAAAGAATCCAATATTGTTTTTGAAGTGACGTAGGTAAATAACTTAGGATTTTTTTTATTGCATCATTTTCCAAGATTCTTTTTTCTTCTTTTGAAGTTTGTTCTGGAGTCATATCGCCTGTTATTGATTCTGCTAAATCATGCAAAAGAATAATTTTTAAAATTTTTTCTGTGTTATAGTTTTCTGAATCTGAATAGATCATTCCCATCATAGCCATAGAAAACGTGTGGTCTGCAACAGATTCTGGGTTATCTATGGATAATTTATCAATCCAGCCCTGTCGTGGAATCTTTTTTAGATGTGCAGATATATGAAAAAAATCCAGAATCAAGTCCATAAAGTTTTTTGCGTATTGTATTCTAATCCAGAATCTTGATAAATAATATCTATCTGTTTGGATAATTTGTGATAATTTTCAAATTTTGAATCATAGCAAGGAAAAATATCTCTATACAATAACTGTGTTTACATGTAAACGGTAATAAATAATTCGAACAACATAATAGTTTAATCTATTTTAATATAATATTGAAAATTTACACAAAAACAGGGGATAATGGAACTACTGGATTACAAGGTAATTCCAGAGTATCAAAGTCACATCCTAGAATAATTGCTTATGGTACAATTGATGAAGCAAATGCTGTATTGGGAATTGTGTTGTCTTATGAATTAGATGAAGATATTGCTGTGTTGCTGAATCTAATTCAAAATGAATTGTTTATTGTAGGATCTGATCTTTCGAATACAAATTTGGGTGATAAAAAAAATAGAGTTACATCAGATATGACTGATAATTTAGAAAGAAGCATTGACAAATATGAGGAAGAGATAATCCCTCTAACAAATTTTATCTTACCTGGTGGTAATATTGTTGCATCACAACTTCATCATGCTAGAACAGTTATTCGAAGAGCAGAAACATGTGTTATATTACTAAGTGAACAAGAAAAAATCAACAATAATTGTATCAAATATATTAATCGTTTATCTGATCTTTTTTTTGTTTTAGGACGTGTACTAAATAAAAGATGTGGGCAAAAAGACATAATTTGGAAAATCTAAAAAATACAATCTATTTATTTTTATTATTTGATAAATTAAATCATGTGTGGACAAATAAACAACAATTTTTCTCCTATATTACAACTTAAATTTTCTCTTGTTTATGTGACTATTAGATTTTATTAGAATTTCTTTTTCATATTCTTATGTATTTACACATGTAGGTAAATCGATAAATATTATGTTAAAAAATAAATAAAAAAGATATTGGTTGAAGAATCAAAAAAAATTATAAAATATAGCACAAAAAATAATCAAAAACCAATTGAAAAAATGAATTGGTTAAATTTTCATTTTATTGAATATTTTTCTGTTTTTCAATTATTTTATTTGATTCCGGTTGTATTTGTTCGTAATAGTAGGTGTTTTTACTATGCTAGATGATAAAGGCAACTTTTAATTCCTCAACCAAAAGCAAATTTGTTGTGCCAGCGTAGCTCAGCCTGGGAGAGCACTCGGCTGAAGACCGGGCCGTCGGGCGTTCAAATCCCCCCGCTGGCATTTTTTGTTTTTTGAATTATAGAATCTCAAAAATAATCTCTATGCCTCAAAAACATGTAGTCCATCTGTGCCTAATTCTATCGGATGAATTTGTTGGCTATGTTTAACCCCACGAAGTTTTTTAACTTGAATAGTGTGTTTTACTGTATTTTCAATAATTTGACTATCTATCTGAATAATCCCAGACGTAACAAACCATTCCAAAGGAATTCCATTGGTTTCAGAATACTCTGATATTATCAATGACGTCACACCATAATTTTCTAATGCCTGGATCATTCCCTGCAAGCCCTGTCTCATGTAGAATTTATCAGAATACTGCATCGCTAAAATTGTAACAGAATCAATTACCACTCTTTTTGCTTCTACTCTTTTGATGC
>JBOGRE010000049.1:0-2250 GCA_050749345.1 Nitrosarchaeum sp.
GATCTTACGTCTCATTTTTCATAAAAACGGAACTAATGAAAAGAGGTCATGATCTCAAGATATCTATTTGAAAATATCAATACATCATTATCATATCTAGTCCATTTTCTCACAAAAAATTCTTTCCACTGAATTCTTTCATCATGTCTTAAAGGAGATAGTCAAGTAGAAATTTTAGTATGAACGATAAAGACATCTTTTAAGATATTGTTTTTATAACAATCACAACTTCTTTTAGTCGTGCAATATTTTCAGGCATTAAAGACAGGACAAAAAAGGGTTGCAAGTGCAAGAGAGTATCTAAACAAATTAACTAACGGAAAAGCAATGCCTGCACTTGCATTAAGGGATACCAAATCAAATGTATGGGAACCAGTAGGAGAGGAAAATCTCTATGCGTTTGTTGATGAATCGGCAGGATTTGTTTTAACAGATAACAGCGGTTACATACTTGCACTAGTTGATAAAAATGGTATTTCTAAAACAATTGTTCAAGGTGTGTCAAAAGAGCAAAAAGAAATTCTTGAGCAATTATTTCAAAAAGATAACATTGTAGAATACAAGGGTAAGGTAATACTTCCCGTATAGTCAAATTGACAATTTTTTACCAATTATAGTCAAAAAAAATTAGCGTAAAGCTTTTGTTATCATGATATTTAGAATAACAAATGGCAAAGTTTTCTCAGGAAATTGAAGTCAGTGGACATCTTATTGATTCATCAATTCTGACAAAAATATTTGATAAAATCATGGATCTGCATGGTGAATTCCAAGTGGAAGAAATCAGTATTGGAAAAAAGAAAAAAGATCCATCATATGCACGATTATCAGTTATTGGGAAGAATCAAAAACATTTAGATGAAATTTTGGAAACAATTTATCGGGAGGGAGCAGTCTCAAAAATACAAAAAAGAATTTTCCTAAAAAAATCACCAAAAGACATGGTGATGCCTGATAATTTTTACAGTACAACAAATAATCACACACAAATTTTCTATAATGAAAAATGGATTCAAGTTGAAAATATGATGATGGATAAATGTATTGTAGTCAAAGATAACAGAGCATTTTGCATGCCAATAAGAGATATAAAAAAAGGAGATGAAATAATCGTTGGTGAGGGTGGAATAAAGATCACTCCACCTGAACGTCCAAGAGAAGGAGTAAACGTCTTTGAATTCATGGGAAGTTCAAGCTCAAGTGAACGACCAACGCAACATATTGCAAAAAAGGTGGCAGAGGACATCTACAAGACAAAAAAAGCTGGAGGAAAAATCATAATTGTTGGTGGTCCTGCAATAATTCATACCGGTGCAGCAGATTCAGTTGCAGAGTTGATAAAACTGGGATTTATTGATGGAGTTTTGGCTGGAAATGCATTAGCAGTTCATGATATAGAATATGCTACAATGGGAACGTCACTTGGAATGAATGTTCAAGATGCAACTTTGGCATATCGTGGACATAGAAATCATATGGAAGCGATAAATGCAGTTTTTCGTGCTGGTTCTATTGCAAATATGGTTAAAACAAAAAAACTAACACGTGGAATAATGTATCAGTGTGTGAAAAATAAAATCCCATTTGTATTGGCAGGCTCTATTCGTGATGATGGTCCATTACCAGATGTAATTACAGATGTGGCAGAAGCTCAAAGAGAATATAAGAAAATTCTAAAGGATGCAAATATGGTGATCATGATTTCTACAATGTTGCACTCTATTGCAACTGGAAATATGTTGCCTGCAAATGTCAAAGTTATAGTAATTGATATCAATCAACCAACAGTTACCAAGCTTATGGATAGAGGAACATGGCAAGCACTTGGCATAGTGACTGATGTTGGAGCCTTTTTACCAATGGTGGCACAACAAATCAAAAAACAGAAAAAATAGATTTATGGAGTCAATCTTGGATGTTGTATGTGTATACCATCAGCATCTATAATTATAGGATGAATTTGTTGGCTATGTTTAATACCGCGCATTTTAGTTACTTGAATTGTTCTTTCCATTGTGTCTTCTTTTCTAGTGTGTCTTAGTTGAATAATCCCAGACGTAACAAACCATTCCAAAGGAATTCCATTGGGTTCAGAATACTCTGATATTATCAATGATGTCACGCCATAATTTTCTAATGCCTGGATCATTCCCTGCAAGCCCTGTCTCATGTAGAATTTATCAGAATACTGCATCGCTAAAATTGTAACAGAATCAATTACCACTCTTTTTGCTTCTACTCTTTTGATGC
>JBOGRE010000050.1:0-1660 GCA_050749345.1 Nitrosarchaeum sp.
ACGTAGATTAGAACCAAATTCGCCATAAGTAGCAATCTTTGACATTACAAAGTCAGCTTGACTCAGTGCAACGCCTTCTGAATTTACACGAACAAAAATTTCAGTAACGGTATCAATATCCAAATCAGGAACTAATTCGATAAACCCAATTGTTTTTGATGATATTTTACGTAGTTCTTCAAGATTATCTTCAATTTCTAATTCATTGACATCAGGATTGTTCTTTTTGTACTTTCTAACAATTTGACTTATTCGTGCTTCTCCATTTACAATTGGTGCAATATCAGGAATCCAAGCGGTATTTTTCTCAATTGCTGGATTTAGTACTTCAAATTTTTGTTCTATTGGATGAAACGCAATTTGAATTTTGACTTTTTTGTAATCTTTGTTAATTATTCGCTCTCCTAATACACAAGCAGTTAATGCAGTAACTCGTTGTTGTCCATCAATTAGAATTTTTTTTCCTTTAGATGATGAACCGTCTTTTAATTTCATTGTTGGATCTTGCCATGCAATAAGATATCCTATAGGAAAACCACGATATAGTGAATCCATTAAATTTCGTACTTTGGTAGCATCCCAAACAAAAGGTCTTTGAATTTCAGGTATTGCCATTTCTTTGGATTTTACCCAATTGAGAATGTTTTCTATCGTGTATTGATTTACTTGATATTTTTGTGAAATGGTCAATGATTCCCATTAGTGTTTTAATCAGGGCTTTTTAGAATTTTCTGGAATTTTTGATCATAATGTGGGAAAATGAAAGGAAATCAAGCATATTTCTTGTCACTTATATCAAAAACATATATCAAATGATATATATATCAAATGATATATAAAATCACGGTATGGCAAAGTTCAAGATTGGTAGTCCAGCATCTCCAAAAGAACTCATAGACAGAAAAGATGAGACAAAAGATTTGCTACTCAAAATGAGATCAAAATCAATCAACTATAATGTAGCAGTCATAGGATATCGTAGGGTAGGCAAAACATCGATTTTAGTTAAACTTCAAGATGAACTTTCAAAGGATGAAAATATCATTCCGATCTATTTTGATGTTCAGAAAAACATGGCAGAGCCAAAGATTTTCTTTACAAGATTACAAAAAACAATTTTTGATGCATATATTCAAAAATTAAATACAATACAAAAAGTAAAAGTAAAAACAAAAGTGGCAGTAGAGGCTGTTTCAAAATTACTCGGAGCAATTAAATCAAAAAAAATTACAAGTATTAGTGCAGAAATATCAGCAGAAGGAACAGTCACACCAAAAATAGATTTTGATGATAAAAAACCAGATTACACAAATGTGTTTTATGATGTTTTTAAAACATTAAAGGCATTATCGGAAGAGAGCAATATCAAATTCGTAGTAATTTTAGATGAATTTCAAGATTTTGCAAATCTTAAGGGATATGAGGGGTTGAAAGATGTTTTTAATTTATTCAGAGCAGTAGTTCAAGACAGAGGAGATAACGTTTCATACATCATAAGTGGATCTAGAGTCCACATGTTAAATCAAATATTAGATAGTGGAAAATCCCCATTGTTCACACATTTTGAAAAAATTATAATTCAAGGAATGGACAAAAAATTCTCCATTGAGTTATTTACAAAATATCTAAGTGCAAAAAAGATTAAGGTCGAAAAAGGAAT
>JBOGRE010000051.1:0-5019 GCA_050749345.1 Nitrosarchaeum sp.
GATAATAGTATATTTACAGCAGCGGCATCTGGGGATGTGTCAATAAAGGTACAGTACAGGGCAGAGCGTAGTTCGATGATTACGGTAGGGATGGAGTAAGTTGATTTTAGAATCATGGGGTTATAAATGAGGGATAAAATTTATCCATTCTGCAATAGATGTTATACCACATCTTTTTTTAGAAATTGGAGGATTACATCAGTAATATGAAAAAAGGCATGGCAATTGGCATAGGAATATCTATCATGGCATTAGCTATAATTTTTGGTATTGCTTCTTTGCCAGATGAAGTCTTGATTGTAAATACTTCTCTTGAAACATCTGAAACTCTACCTACAAATGAAGGGCAGATCAATGTACCAGTAACAGAACCTGTAGTAGAAGAGCCAGTAACAGAACCTGTAGTAGAAGAAACTGAAGATGAGGTTTCGGAAGACAATGTAATCCGGGTGGAAATCCGAGATGGTATAGGAAGCGGAGATAAATAAAACTCGGTTTTGAAAAATCTCTAATAAATTCCTCCAACCTCTTTTAATCAATATCAGTTTGCTAGTTTGTCTATTTTAGACAAACTATAGCTAAAAACCCCCATCAAGTATCAACTAGATAATGAAAACTATATCAAAGAACATGGTGCCAATAATGGTGGCTTTAATTGCCATTTCTGTAGGAGCTACTTTTGCTGTAACATATTCTACCGCTTTAGAATCACTTGGATACACTCAACCTTCTTCCGCAGCAGGAGCTTTTATTACAGGACATGTTGAAGCCGTAGTTCGAGATAACGAAGGAGTCATTAAAGCTTACAGACAAGCAGATAATGCAATTGTAACTGGTGGCATGGAAGTACTTGCAGATCAGCTTTTCCTACCATGGAACAAAGTTGGTGGACAGGCATTCGATCTTAACCTCAATAACCATACAAACAATACTGGTTTCTTAACTGGAGGACGTTTTGGTTACATGAATATTGGAAACGGTACAACCGCAGTATCTGCAACTAATACAGGATTAGCATGTCCTCTACAGCTTGGATATGGTGGCTGTGGTACTGGTGGTGCAAGACCTCTATGTGTTGCTCAAGGAACAAAAGTATGGAATACCAGAGCAATAGAAAGAACTGTAGGTGTGCCACTAAACGTAGCTCAAATCAACGTAACTCATATTGCAACATTCGCTGGATCAGATTGCTTTTCTAATGCAATAAGAGAAGCCGCTCTGTGGAATAATCGTACAAGTCCATCAGCAAATGGAAACATGTTTGCAAGAAACACATTTGGATCTGTAACTTTAACTGCCACTGACTCGCTAGAGTTAACGTGGAGATTTACCTTCACAGATCAATAATCAAAACAAAACGGGGCGATTCCCCAACCTACATTTTTATAATTTTTAAAAAGATTAAATTTTTAATACAACACTTTACTTGTAAATATCAATGTCGTTTTATTCCTTTGAAATGGTTTTAGTTGGCATAATTCTTTTTATCGGAATAGGTATTGCAGGAGTGCGATTTTGGATAAAAAGAAAAAATGAATCAGAGCAAGAATCATTTGTTAACACTAAGAATATAGAGAATAACGAAGATTTGTAAAATTTACTATCTTCTAGTGCCTATTTTAAATCACATTGATCTTAACTAAAATAGTCTAAAGAATCATTTGATTTTAGAAAAACATTATGAAATTAGTAGTTGGAATCACTGGAAGTACTGGGGTAATCTATGGAGTTAGATTGCTTCAAGTATTGAAGGAAAAAAATATCCAAACGAATCTAATTTTTACAGAATGGGCAAAAAAATGCCTTGCAATGGAGACTAATTTTACTATAGATGAGGTAAAATCCCTCGCTACGACAGTATCTGACGAATCAAACATGGCAGCTAGCATCTCCAGTGGTACTCACAAAATGGATGGAATGATAATAATCCCATGTACCATGAAAACATTATCCAGTATAGCAGTAGGATATGATGAGACGTTAGTTGCACGTGCAGCAGGAGTCACTCTAAAAGAATCTCGTAAATTGGTTCTAGTAACACGAGAAACCCCGTTGACTGCAATTAATTTAGAAAATATGCTAAAGCTTGCAAGATTGGGGGTAGTCATACTTCCACCTGTTCCAGGTTTTTATACAAAACCAAAAACTATAGATGAAATAGTTAATCATACTGTTGGAAAATGTTTAGATCAGTTTAACATTGAACATAATTTGTATAAAAGATGGGGAGAATAGTTCTATGGATTATTATCAAAGTAATATCTTATATCTCCTCTGAAAAATGTGGTAAAAGATTGACTAATAGCATTTGTTCCATCATCAACTACCACATTAACATTATATTTTCCTGGTGGGGTGATATTTTCACGTACTACATAGCTTCCGCGAAATAACCCTGTGAAATCTGTTTTACCATTAAATGATGTTACATATTTATCAAATTGATTCGTAATGGTCACATTTACAAACACATTTTCAAGTGTTCCTTCTCCTTGTTCAAACTTTGCTTGTGGATTTTTTTCAGCATCAAAAACCTTCACTGAAATTGCAAAAGGATATCCAGCATAGGTATACTGCGGAAGTTTAGCGGATATAATTAATTGAGTTTCAGGCTTAGCTGGAATTTTTGGTTCAAAGATTTTCACTTTATATTTAATAGGAACAAAAACCTTATTCACTAAAATTTTTCCTTTAACAATAATTTCCTCATCTACCATTTTTTGATAGAGATAATACACCTCACCAGTGGTAGTAATTCCGCTTAATCTCATTATTTTTCCATCTTGGATAATTCTAGTCTCAAAATCCTTGGAAATTGCATAATCTTGATCGTCAGTTGAAATTATACCAGTTTGAAAAACTAGAAAATCTTCTTCAAATCCAAAGGCGTATTGAGAATACGACTGTGTAAAAAACATTAAAGAACCAATAGAAATTGATATTAAAATTACAATTAATGATATTTTCTTGTCTAGCAGACTTTTCACATACACCAGTTTTTTTCCATCGAAATTAAGATTGCCATTGAATTATTTGATTAGCAGGTGGATTATCCTTTTATATCAAAAATCAGGCAAATCGAATGTCCTTGCCTAAAATTAATTTTGAAAAAATAGTCAAAGCAGAACGAAATAAGGTCTTTGATATTGCAGCAAATTATGAGCAATTTCAAAAAATATTGCCAAAGTACTTTCCTTCAATCAGAGTACGTTCTATTCGGGGCAACACTGCAGTAGTTGAAGAGCATGTAATAATCGCAAGCCATGAATTGGTTATGATGACAAAACATGTGACCAAATACCCAGAACTTCATGAAGTTTTTGTTATAGGTGGCGATGCTAAAGGTAGTCATATCATTGAAAGATATGAATCCATTAAAGATGGCACAAAGATTACCGTTGAAGCTGATCTTAATCTAAGTGGACTATTAAATCTAGTAGCATTTTTTGGCAAAGCTAAGATCAAAAAAGGATTTACAGAGATTATGGATGAATTTGCAAAGATTGCAGAACAATAATTTTTGTTATTTAGAATCTTGTTTTTCTTTAAATTCTTTGAGGTCCTTTTCTGCCTCTATCTTCCCTTTCTCAAAATCTCCTTTGGCCCTTCCCAGTGTTTTTGCAAGTTCAGGAATTTTTTTGGCACCGAAAATTAATACTCCGATGATAATTACTATCCAAATCCATTCAGCACCACCTGGTAATTGTAGAGAAATTGCTTCGAACATTATACAATTTTATTTAACTGATTTGAGATTTAAGTGTTCAGAGCCAATTCGAGCGTATGTATATACAATTCTCATTTCTTAAACACTTTAACTGTCATACCGTGTTTGGTCTATTCAAACAACCATCTGCTATTAGTCTTGTAAAAACATCATATATTATATGAAATCAGGGAAAATAATCCTGATGGTATTAATAGTATTATCTTCGGTTATAGGTGCAGCTGCATTTCATGAACTAGGTTCTAATGAAAATAATACAATTCCAATCAATGATTTTTCTTCTCAAAAAAAGACGATAGAGATTGAACTTTCTGATGGTACTGGTTCATCTGATACAGGTTAGAACGAATACAATGGTTAGATTTTCAATTTTTTATTCTTTCGTTCTTTTCGTTCAACAAAAAACATACCTGCAATATATAATGCAAACATAGGACCAGCAATAAACCACATTGTAATCCCGCTACCATCAGGAGTTATTACTGCCCCAAATATTACAATGATTACTATCGCATATCGAATATTTTTTCGCCAAAACGAAGCATCAATAATTCCAGAGGCTGTAACAGCATACATTATCAATGGTAATTGAAATGATAGTCCAAATGCTAAAAGAAACTGTAAAACAAAGGATACGAAATCCATTATATTCAAAAATGTAACGATCCCTGACGCCTCTCCATATTTGTAAAGAAAGTCAAGAATGTATGGAACAACTAAAATGTATGAGAATAAACAACCAGCGACGAAAAGTCCAAGAGCCGGAAGGGCTATAGCGCGACTAACATGAATTTCTCGTTCTTTTAAGGCAGGTTTGATAAATCCTGTCAGCTCCCTAATGATTATCGGCATTCCAAAAACAATTCCTGCAAGAGCTGCAATGTAAATTTGTGCAAAAAATGCTTGCCCCGGAGCAGTTTGTATTAATTGAACATTTTCAGGCACCAGCTGATGTTTCATTAAATTTGTAATTTGTGCTGCTATGTTGTTAATGGGATCAAAAGTAGGATAGCATAATTGGGTTCCATTTATCTCAAATGGAGTAAAATGAAATGTTAAAATAAAAACCATAATAATTCCAACTACCATTACTATTCTCAAAATTCGAGATCTTAGCTCATCAAGATGTTTGGCAATTTCATGAATCTCAGACAACTGGGACTATATTTTACAGTAAACTCTATTTATCTACTTGGTCGGAATCGGTAGAAGCTTCTCTTCTGGCAATCCTGCGTCTTTTTGCTCTTTTTCTGAGATGTTCAGGAATTCAATTGTAATTACTGCATTTGTGT
>JBOGRE010000052.1:0-1553 GCA_050749345.1 Nitrosarchaeum sp.
ATAGAAAAAAACACAGATAATCCCAAGAAAATTATAAAATATTTTATCATTTAATAAAATCATTCATAGGAAGTTCATAAAGTGTTCTACTGTTTTAGTTCAACTCTGGTACTTCGTACTGATCTTGGTATGGCAGATCAAAAATAAATTTAAAAAATTCATCTCAGATTAGTTCTGCACTTCCAAATAACACTGAAAACTGTTTGCACCAAATTAGTACAGTGTCATATTTTGACAGATCAGTCTCTTGTGGAATAGAATAGTTTTGTTCCCCATTGTTTGCCTTTAGCTTCCCCAGATCAACAAATTCTGTTGCATGGTTGTCTATTGCAAGATAAACGTGAAGATCAGGTCCATTTGTAGAGTGAAAGTTCTCGAGTCTCAAAGTCGGATTTTCAGATTGTATTACAAAAGCTTTTCCTTGTACATCGAGTATACCATCACCTGTGCCTTCAAAGACTCCATAAAGTTTCATCATATCTGATTCATCTGCAGTTGTAGGAAGCATTGGAGCGGATTCATTAACTGTTGTCTCTATAAAAAGAGGACTGATTGCATACACTCCAATTGGGACTACAATTACGGCTACAATTATAGAGATGATTTGTTTTTGTTTCATGAAATATTTGTTAGAGTGAATAATTTAAAGAGATATCCAAATCATATCCTAAACTGTAAAGTTGTTGGTTGATATTTTTATGCATAGGCCATTTTTTTGGTTTGCAAGCTTGATTGCTTCCCCCAAAGTGTTCCTGTATCACTACATTCCTCCATTCCTAGAATGAAAAAAATGCAAAATCAATAGCCCTAACTATATTCCCAGCATTTTAACATTGGGGTATAGACAGAGGTAGAGAAATGTCTCTAATTATGTCAGTATGAAAAAGGCGAGTTTGCAATTTTTATGATTTAACACAAAGATACATTTGTCATATTTGATGAACAAATATGATATCGTGGCAGAGTCGTTGTACCGCATTTTAAGCAGATCTCCTGCATTATTACCTTACACCTATTGCATTCAGTATGAAAATATAACGGATTCCCGCATTTTCTACATGATTCATCAGGCATTTTTATCGGAGATTGTCTACTGAACCAAACTCAAAGATATGTATCAATTCTAAAATTTTCTTACTTGTAGTTTGAATTGGAATTTCTTTATCTACAATTACAAAAATAACTCCATCAAAAAATGGAAAAATAAACTCTAATGTTGATTCTCTGCAAATAAGCGTATAATCAAGATGACCTAATTTATCCTCAAATTCCTTGTTCATAGATGACTGTAACTTGCATTGCATGTATAGCATTTCTAATTCCGAATTGGTAAGATCTGGATTTAGTCCATCATCACAAAGTTTGGATTCTGTAATTCTTCCATTTCTATTGATGTAACATGAAAAATGAATCTTGGGGTGTATGGATAGAATATCTTGACACATACTTGAGATTTCCAAACTTTGCTCTAGACTTATTGTGGGCATCAAGACATTATGATTATGTCACGGGATGATGATAAAAATCGTGACGGTATTTTCTGTGGATTATGT
>JBOGRE010000053.1:0-2344 GCA_050749345.1 Nitrosarchaeum sp.
AATGTTCATGGACTATCACGAGAAATTCCTAAAGGATAATAAGAATTCCTTTAGCTCTAGTGATCACAAAAAACACTCTTCTGAGCACGAAAAACATTCCAAGGATTATCCAAACCATCACGACGATGACGATAATGAATGTAAAGAAAAATCAGGCTTCTTCGTTGGAGGTGGTAAAGTAAATGCTCCAAAGTCTGGCGGTGGTACATACCAGCTAACACATGGATTTGAGCTTCACTGTGATGCAACACAGGGACCCAACAACCTAGAGATCAACTGGAATTCAAACAAATTTCATCTAGAAGAACTTGAATCAGCAAAGTGTATTGATGATGGTACTCCAAATGAGCCACCACCTTCCCCACATCCCGGACCAACATTAGACATCTATAAGGGTGAAGGATTTGGCCGCTATAACGGAGTATGTGGATCATATGCAACATGGGAAATGGATGATAATGGAGAACCGGGCAAAAATGACCAAATACTTAGTTTAAAGATTAAAGATAAAAATGGAAACACGGTGTTAGACATTAATAACCCACTCAAGCTTCAAACTGGAAATCATCAATTTGTACCACATCAATCGAAACATCCACATCCACCACAGACAAACCCATGTCCACAAATTACACCCTAATGACTTTGAAATAACAGGCGTTCCAAATCAGTATCTTGGCTAATTCCTGTAGTGCGATTATCTGCTGGAGTTGATTAATCTTTGTAAGAAGAAAGCGTTTCCCTATATCACAATAAAATATGAAACAGATAATCTAGACTACTAAATCCAAAATTTCTATTATTATGAAGAACTATTAATCATTGGTGTACATCACAAAACCTGTATTAATTCTTCTAGCATCTTTTTTAATTTTACAATCATTTACCCAGGCTTCATTTTCTAATCCTCCTGGTCCAACTATAACCTACAAGGGTTTGGAAAATGGCTGCAAAATATTTGAAATCACAGATAAAGACAGGGTGATAAACCTTCAAGATGGCAAAATAAGCAAAGTTGTTGTTTCAGGTACCAACATTACTCCATCATCTGCAATGCCTGCAGTTGGACCGCAAAGTGTTGTAGGTACAACCACTACTTTTGTTTATCCAGATCCAGGAGCAGACAAAGTAAAGATAAAGGTGTGTGGTCTGACAGGTGAGAATCTTTCTGATTTTAAACTAACTGCATTTGACAAAGATGGAGTTATGAGCAATAATGTTTTGGTAGTGAATCTGTTAGTACAGTTCCATCCAATTATAGAACCGTCATTTACAGCAACTCTTCCGTTTAAAAAAACAACTTTTTGTGATTCAGCAAAAGATCTAGTTCCAATTGAACTTGTTGAATTAACCCTAACTAGCGTAAATCCAATAAAAGTTGATAAAACTCCAAACCTGAGTGGACCAATTTTCATAGATAGAATATCTGATGAACCATTGGACTGTAGTGCCATAATTAAGAGTACTTTACAGCCAACAACTCCTGCTGTATTAGGTATTGCAGGAGACCCAGAAGGCGACTTTTTTTTGAGTGTCTTGGAGATTTGCATTGTTGATTCAGAAAATAATGTAAGTTGTCCTGACAACTATTCTACCTCAATTTTACTTTCTCCTCCTCCATTACCAATTGGAGGAAAAATAATTCCAATAGAAACAACTGCACTATTGCTAGCAGGAGCACAAACAAGTGCAGTCTGGATGGCACCTCTACTTGCTGGAGCAGCTGGTGTAGCAACTATACTCATCAAGAAAAAACGAAACTAGAGTTTTTTTATCTGTGGCGCTGCTTTTCTTCACTAATTATTCTTTGAATTTTCTCTTGTGCATTTTTAGAAACGATAATAGTATCAAAATACGAAACGAATCCTCCTTTGATCTTTTCATTTTTTAGAAAGTCATTCATTCTATCTCTGACTTGTGCGTTAATTCTAATATTCGATTCTATCAATTTCTGATTTATTTGTAGAATCTTATAGTTTATGTCCAAAATTAATCGCTCTATTGTTATGCGCTCAGAATTACTTGTCGTTTTGTCAAGCTGCTCTCGTAGTCTTGACTGCTGAATCTCCATTCTTTGAAGTGTTGTAAATATTTTTTTCTCAATGTCTGAAAATTCCAAATTTTTGCTTATCTTATGGTGCAAATAATCAATATCCCTGTTGATTGTATTCCTGTTAATCTTCATCAGCTCTGCAATCTTTCTTGCCGAATATCCGTAATCAAAGTGTAGCCTGTACACCTCGTTTCGTCTTTTGTCCTTATCTGTCTTAGAGTAAGGTCCACCCTTTTTTCGCTGTCTTTTTGCCGTAGCATACTCTAAATTTTCCTTTAGAAACTCGTCAGG
>JBOGRE010000054.1:0-2177 GCA_050749345.1 Nitrosarchaeum sp.
ATATTTTTGACAGTTTTTGCCAGAGGCTCAAAGGGCGGAATTTTTTCAACATCTGAAAATACTCGAAGTTCAGTTGGAATAATCTCAAATCCAGCAGGGGCTTTTTCAGAAGATTTAATCTTGCCAATAATTGCAATAGAAGAATGTGCCTTTAGTGTAGATAGTTTTTCACGTAGTTCATCAGGACAATCTCCTTTTTTGGCAACAATTGGAATATCTCCATTTTTATCTCTAATCGTAGCAAAACTAATGTTTCCATGCCCCCTTATTGTCAAGACCCACCCCATCACAATGACCTCCGAGCCATCCATTGAAGGATTCAATTCGTCAGAATAATGAGATCTACGTAATGTTCCAAGCTCTGTTTTTATCATAATTTACTAAATGGCTGTCACATGGTGTAATTAATTTTTGGGGGGAAGCGTCATTTGGATTATTCAAAGGATCTGTTTCTAGTCAAGCATCAACGGTAATCTTAAATTCTGGATGAAATCTTCCATGATAAAACTGGCTGAGATCCGTGTTGTTGTTACGAATGACGTTGATATAGTGTATGAATATTATGGCGTCTATTGAAACATACTGTTGTCTTCATGTATTCAATGCCAAAACGTGCTTTGCAATAATCAACACATCATCATAACCATCCCGTATGAGATGTTTTATTGTGTTTGAAGAAAAATCGAAAAATTTATTTGAGATTAAATTTTTATCATTCTTGAATTCTTTCCAACAAATCATAACTTTGTAATGTCTCTAGATACCGTCTGTTTTCCTTCCTAAAGGAGAGACATTCTATTTTTTATCGATGGAGAATAAAAAGGCAATTCCCCCTTTTGTGAGTAAATTTTCCAGATTGACTAACATAAGATGATGGTGTGATTTGTTGGAAATTGTCTAATATTATAATGTAAGTTATAATCATTAATGATTTGTCTAACAAATTATGCGCATTCCTTTTTAGTCAAAAATACAATATGTTACCACCGAGAAACAGGAAGATCTTTTGTTGGATTCTCCCATCCAACTTCATGTGAACCTGCTTCTCGAACACATTTGAAATTTTCCAATAATCTAAGTTCTGTATATTTGCATATCATGTAATTTTTTAAAATGATACAAAAAGGAAAACAAACCATTACAATGTAAAATTCTTCAAAGGATATGATCATTCAATTTTAGCCATTATAATCACTGAATATCCTGAGGAATTACACAAACTTGAACACATTGTAAAGTACAGACTATTGATTCAGGTGTGTGTCTGCATGCCGATTCACATTCATTGAATGTTCCATTAATAATTGAGCATTGTTCCTCTGAGATTGCTTCACATTCATTGAATTCTTGCAACCAATTTCCGCCATATTTCTGGCATTGTGATTCAGGACTCATCAGTCTAGAATCAATTTCTTCAACATAATTTCTCCCATCACTTGTTCTGCATTGTCGTGGGTATGACTCCATTATAGAATTTCCTGCATAAACACATTCTTCAAAATTGTCAATCGAATAATCGATTGTATTTCGTATTTCTTGAAGTACTTGTCTCAAATTATCGATTTCTGGAATCAAATCTCCATTTTCAAATTCAATCTTTTTGGTCGTGTGGCCATATGAAATTTCAATCCACTCTACTGGAGCGTCAGCACAACCAGGACATCCGATTCTATCAGGCAGTGCGTTAAATTTCTGAAAATCAATCAACTTTACCAATGCATTCCATTCTTTTTGAGATATTGAAGTTTCTTTGGTTTTTTCAGGAAGATCTTTCCATGTATCTGAAACAAATTCATGACCAGTTTCTGAAGCAACAATTTTTTCAGAAGTTATAGTAAACTCCTTTGTACAGTATCCGATGCAATGGCCTGCATAAGTTCCCGTTTTAATTTTTGGTTGAATGGAAATTGAATTTTCAACAAGTTCTGCCCATCCACGTTCAAGTAATTTGTCTGATGTGTTTGGTTTTACACATGCAGGGATAGAATTACTTAATTTGATAACAAGTATGAGATCATTCCTGCATTGTATGTCCTTAATTGAAATACCTGTCTTGAATTGCTTTAATGGAGATTCTATTTGTGTCTTGTTTACATTAGAAACAAGGAAGGTTCCAACATACTCTGTGGGTTTGATTGTAATACTGCTTAATGGATAAGGCTCTATACTAATTAATT
>JBOGRE010000055.1:0-3765 GCA_050749345.1 Nitrosarchaeum sp.
ATATTGCACAATTTGTAAATGTCCAAGGTCAAAGCAAATTTAAAATATTACGGATTTAAAAATTAACTTAGAATAGATTTAAAATCGATATTTTTTTTGAAAATACGATAAAGGGATGCGTCACTCATATCATCTATGAATGGAATAGAGCCCAATACATGCATGTTCGTCAAATTTTCTAAATCTCGTTTTAGTTCCTTAACATGATATCCGTCAGTATCAAAATTATTAATCACAATGCCTTTAACTGGAATTTTATATTTTTCACACATCTTACAAGTCATTATGGTATGATTGACGGTTCCAACTCTTGTTCTCGTGACAATGATTATTGGTAATTTCATATCTTTTATTAAATTTGTTACAAAATAATCCCGTAAAATAGGAGTCATGATACCGCCCATTCCTTCAACTAGGATCATTGAATGTAGTTTGGATAATTTGTTGAATTGATTTAAGATCAGTTTAATGTTTGGTTTTATTTTCAAATTTTTTAATGCAGTATAAGGAGATGCAGCAATTGGGAAAAATTGTGGATTTAACAGCATTTCAGGATCATTTACTTGTGCAGCATTTGCTAAAATTTCAACGTCTTCAGATTTGAATCCAGTTTTTTGTGCAGTTCCTGCAGCAAAAGGCTTCATTATTCCTACATCAATTCCCATCTTTCGAAGAGTCACTGCAAGGCCAGCAGCGACGTATGTTTTTCCCACGTCAGTATCAGTTCCCGTGACAAATATTGAGTTCAATAATTCATTAGAATAACAGTATTATTCAAATACATCGACTGTTTAATTTTAAACTCTTCAAGTAGGTAATTTCTAAATTAATTCTCAGACTGTAATGATCCTTTCTAAACCAATCATAGAATTATAATCATATAAGATCACGAAAAAATCCCGTAAACTCATCGCTTGGAATTACTGTACGCACTTCAAGTGAACCTAATGGAACAAGTCCTTCTGATTTATCAAAATATTTGTAGACTCCTTTTGGATAAATTCGTAGAGTCTCTTGTTGCCCAGGTTCCAAAAGACCTGTCTCAACGTTTAATCCTTCAATGTATAACCTATGATTTTTGTCTCCGTTATTAATGACTGTTAAGACATATGCAAAATTTATTCTAGTTACAAGATACGGATTTGGTTCTCCGTCCACTCCAGAAATTCCTTTCGATGTACAATTCCATCAATGTCTTCAAAAGCGACAGTTTGTTTAATTTTTTCTTGCCAAGAGATAGGTGCAGTTCTGACATTTCCTTTCCTTATGAATAACATCATTACTGTTAAAGCTACAACGCCAATTACAATTGCAATAATTATAATAGATTTATCCTTTGACAGCAAACAATGGAATGAAATCTCCTATTTTTAACTAAAATACAATTATTAAAGTTGGGAGTAATGAGAATCATACCAATGGGTATGTATCCTAGAGAAACTAACCATATTCATGCAAGAAAAAACACTGGCATTATTGAAGCAGGATATTCTTACGTATTGGACAGATTTGGAAAAGGGTGATTTTGAAGATAGGGTATTTTTGAAAGAACTTAATGCATGCATTGGGTATTACAATGAGTACAAGCGTGGCCAGATTGTCAAAGTAACAGAAAAATGAAAACCAAGATATGTTTCGATTGTTACAAAATAATGGAAAAAAGAGAAATCACAGAGGATAACTGTCGTGTCTTTTGGATTTGTGAATCATGCGGTAAGAGAAAATACGATGATCATGAACAATTAAAGGCAAACTAACACTATGAACATACAGCATATTTCCTAATATACTTGGTTTACCATATAATAATATGAAATATTGTCATGATTGTTTAACTCCAATTAGTCGTAATTCGTCAGAGGAATATTGTAGTTTCTGTAAGAGAGACAGAGAGAATAAAAAAGCTATCAATACTACCGTGTAATTTATTTCAAAAAATATGAAAAAACATGAACAAATGATTTGAAAAATTATGCTATAAAATATTAACAAAGTATGCTTACATAGATGAATTAATTATATTTGTATAGAATATCTATTTTTATGAATTTATAATACTAGTCATACGCCATTAAATTTTTTTCTTCAAGCATACTATGAATTTGATGGACAGATCGGTGAATATCTTTTTCAAGTTTTGCTCCAACACAAACTAATTTACCTGATGCAAAAATTAGAATCACAGTTTTAGGATCTAACATTCTATGTATCAAACCTGGAAACTGTTCTGGCTCATACATGCTTCTTGGTAGAGTTCTAGCTGCTTGCTCCAAATTAACTCGGCCTCCAAGATTAATAGATGAAACAATATTTTGTATTGTAACTAGCGCATCATTTTTAATTTTGATTTTGCCTTTTCTTAACATGTCCACCACTTTAGATACTGCAGTTTCTGCTAATTCTTGGGATTTGGCACCGGTGCACACCATCTTTCCTGAGCTAAAAAGCAATGTGGCAGTTTTTGGATTTTTAAGTCTAAAAACAGCACCTGGAAATTGTTCTGGATGGTACTCTACATCTGGAAATTTTTTTGTTATATCCACAAGATCTAATCTTTGATCTATTGTTGCAGAAGCTACAACGTTCACTATTGAAATTAAAGGTCTGGTTTGTGTCATATTGTTATTTTTCCTCTAGCCTACAAATCTGTTTCTTGATCTAATCTTAGACCCTTGTATCTATTTCTTATTGTAACCTCAGTCACACTTGCAGCTTCTGCAATATCACGCTGAGTCATATTTTCACAATTTTTTACACATGACAGGTACAGTGCAGCTGCTGCAAGACCCATAGGATCCTTGCCAGCTGATTCTTCATGTTCCTGTGCAACTTTGAGTATTTTAACTGCATAACGTTTTGTCTTTTCTGTAATTCCAAGCTTGCTTGCAATTCTTGCAACACATTGAATTGGATCGACTACTGGCATCTTTAGCTCTAATTCCCGATGTAATAATCTGTAACATCTTGCAATGTCTTTTTTCTTAATATTGCCTGCATCTGAAACATCTTTTAGGGTTCTAGGAGTTTCAGTGTCTCTGCATGCAGCATAAAGCGCTGATGCAATCAATGCAGAAATTGAACGCCCTCTGACAAGACCTTTCTCTAATGCTTTTCTGTAAATGTATGCTGCTTTTTCAACAACTGCGTCTGAAAGTGAAAGTTTGTCTTTTAGTCTTGTTAATTCACTTAATGCTTGTCTGAGATTTCTATCTGCAGATTCATGAACTTTGCTTCTACTGTCCCATGTTCTTAATCTTTCAATGGTGCTTTTCATTGCAGATGTAAGTGGTTTTCCAGAGGAGTCTCGATTTATTGGATTAATGATAGTGGCAAGTCCCCTATCGTGTATTGTAAGTGATGTTGGGGCACCGGTTCTAGTTGGATCCGTGCCACCTTCCTTTGAAAATGATCTCCATTCAGGTCCGGTGTCTTGTGATGTCTCAGAAATAACATAACCACATTTTCCGCAAAATCTTTCCCCAGTCACATTATCTGTCAACATGCCATTTTTTCCACAACGCCCGCAGATAGTATCTGCATTGATAGTTTGTAAAACCATAAATAAGACCAATATTGGTTAATTTGTTTCCTATAATAAGTGACTTATTTCATGATTTTTCATGAAAATGCTTAAAATCAAAGAGACATGCATTACTACATTAGTTTCGTGCCTCATTTTTGAGTGATTTTCATATTAGGAAAAAATCCAACGTTAAATTCTGATATAAATAGACACATAGTTCAAGTTTTTGAAAAGCCATACTT
>JBOGRE010000056.1:0-7166 GCA_050749345.1 Nitrosarchaeum sp.
CCAGGATACCCGTATGAAAAAGGAGAGTATCAAGTACAAGGACCAAGAGATTATCTTAAATTTATCAAAAGAGGTTATGCAAGAACAACTCACCTAACAACCATTGATATTCGTAATGGCAGAATGACTAGAGAAGAAGCAGTTAAGTTGATTGAAAAATACGAAGGAAAGAGACCCGCAAGTTTAGATTATCTTTTGAAAATTCTTGGTATTGATGAAAAAGAATGGAGAGAAATTGCAGTATCAACCACTATTCCTCCTTACAAACATGATTTTACAAATGAAGAATGTGAGGAATCATTACCTGATATGAATCAATGGGAATGGGAACATTAGACTGTAAGTATGGACTTAGGTAATATTAAAAAAAAAAAAATTCATGGTAAAAAAATAATTTTACGCTCTGTAAAAATTTCAGATGTAACAAATAATTATGTTGAATGGTTAAAAGATGAAGAAGTAATACAATTTCTAGAATTACGTTTTACAAAGCATACAAAAGATACTGTCAAAGAATTTGTAAGAAATATACAAAATGATTCTAATTTTTTATTTTTAGCAATTATAAGAAATGACTCAAAAAAACATATTGGAAATATAAAATTAGGACCGATTGATTGGATACATCAACATGGAGATATAGGTATCCTCATTGGAGATAAAGATTCATTGAGAAAAGGATATGCTAGTGATGCAATTAAGACACTAACAGATTTTGTCTTTGATGAACTAAATTTGCATAAGATAACTGCTGGAATTTATGAAGAAAATATTGGCTCTCTTAAAGCATTTTTAAAATCAGGGTTTGAAATAGAAGGATTAAGAAAAGAACAATTCAGGTTTAATGGAAAATATGTTGGACAAATAATAGTTGGCAAGATAAACAAAAATCAATAGAAGAAATTTACGTTATTATGTATGATGGTTTCTAGGAAAAACATTTTTGTTCTTTTTTAAATATTAAATAAAATACTGTGTCTTAAGATCAATCCAAGAAAAATATATTCTTAACCAGAATTATTTGTTATCCCCATCTTCTCTAATGGACTTCAGATATCCTTCATTTCTTTTTATTTGATCATTTATTTTCAAAAGCTCAGGATTAGATTCTATCAACCTTATCACTTCTTTAAACGGAAAAATGATTTTAGGTTTTAACTTCGAATAAATCCGCCGGATTAGGTCTAGATCTGGTTGTTCGTCAACACACAAACGATATTTTGATTGATCTTCTGTATTTTCATAATTATGTAGACGAAAAATTGTGGGATTCTTCAATATGAACGGTGTTACATGTTCTCTTTCTGATTTTAATTTTGCTTCTGTAAATGCTTTTGATAAGGTATCAAATGAAAAAACCTCTATATCTAGACCATCAGGATAAGTTGGAATTATTGTATTTGAGACATAATCGTAGTTATTTTCTAAATAGAATTCTACCATTTTATCAAGTAAATATGGATCTACTAACGGACAATCTCCGGTGATTCTTATAATTGGATCCGCATTAAATTTTAGTGCTGCATTGTAAAATCTTTCAAGCACATCGTTTTCATCACCCGCAAATGCTGATACATTACTATCCTCTGCAATCTTAATTAACACACGATCTTCTGTACGAGATGGAATTGCAAGAACGATCTGTTCCAATGTCTTTGAATTTTTTAGCCTCTCTATTATGTACCATATTAGTGATCTATCTTCTATTGAGGCTAGAACTTTGTTAGGTAATCTGACAGACTGTGTTCTTGCTTGTATTATAACGGTAATTTTTTTCTTATTCATTTTTCATATCACTATTAGATTCCTTCATAAACTTTAATAATTTTATTCCTTAACCAATTTAATTTCTCAAAATCCATGATTAAATCCAATTAAGAGGATTGTTGACAGATTCAGGTACATTTGAAAATTTTTCAAGAATTAATCTTTCAAGTTTTTCTGGTAATTTTGAATTAAACCATTTCATATTTTCATATAACTGCTGACGATTTTCTACTCCTATAACTATACTTGAAATATGTTTCTGATTATTAACAAATGAAAGGGCTAATTGGGGTATTGAAATTGAATAATCATTTGAAATCTTGTTAAGCTCAATCAAATATTTTTTAGCTTTTTCCACTTTTGGAGGTAAATTATCTGGATCTAAGAAAAAGAGACCCTGTAGAAAAATACTTCTTGCTAAAACAATAATATTTTTTTGACCTAATTGAGATAACATCTTCTCAGTAATGATCTTGGTATTAAACAAGTTAACTGGTATCTCTATTGCCTGAAATTTATCAATACTGAGAAATTTTCTGACATCGTCTATTGTATAAACAGAACATCCAATTTGCCCTATATGTCCTCCCTGTTTTAGAATTTCTAGAGATCTCACTATCATTCCATCATAACTATCCATATCTTGAGGGTTGTGAATAAGACAAATTGGTATTTTTTTAAGATTTAGATCTCTCATTGATTTTTCAATATATTTTTTCACTCTCTGATGTACTTCATCGAAATTTGGTTTTTTTGTTAATTGAATTAATGGAATTTTTGAAATTAAGGTTGGGTTTGTAATTGATTTATCTTTAAAAAAATTTCCTAGAACCCTTTCAATATCCCCATATTGAGATGAAGTATCAAAGGAAGTAATTCCTAATTCTTTGGCAGCCATTAGCACTTCATGTGTTGTATGAAAAGTAGATTTAGTTTTATTAGATATACCGTATTCCATAGACAATTGAACTGTCCCTAAGGTAATTCTAGAAATAGCTAATCCATCAAAATAACAATATTTCATTATTTACAACAATAAATCTTATCCTTGTTTAAATTTTTATAATCCTTACAACATTTTGGAATTCATTCATTAATTGTCCTAAAATAGTGTGTAATAATTAAAAGCTAATTATGGGTTTCATAGTTTTACCCTTCAATTGTTTTTGAACTGTGTCTTTTTCAATTGCCCTTTTCACTATTTTCATGCTTTCTTCACAAATGGATAGTGTTTTTTTGACATCTTTGGAAGTATGTGAATATGAAAAAAAAACAGCACCAGGACCAAACAAAATTCCACGTCTAATTGTTTCTTGATAAAATAAACTTTTTACCAATAATGAAATGTTTCCAGAATTGTCTCTACAATTAATTACAGAACGAATAGGCGTTCCCTCAATTTTTATATCTACTGATAATTCTGATGAGATTTGATTAAATGAATCTGTAAAATACCTACCTAATTTCCACAAATGTTCTATGACTGGTTTTGTATTAATTTCATTTAATACTGCAGAAGCTGCTGCTAGTGAAAGAGTCTCTCCTCCATATGTAGTAGAATAAAAAATATCATTGAATTTTTCCATAAATTGACTTTTACCTGTAATGGCCCCTAGCGGCATTCCATTTGCAATCCCTTTTCCAAATACTACGATATCTGCGTTAATCTTAAGATATTCTTGTGCTCCTCCCTTAGCATATCTGAAACCAGTTACCACTTCATCAAATACTAAAAGAGATCCATATTTACGAGCCAATTGTTTTACCTTTTGCAAAAAATTATTCTTTGGAAATTCTAATGTAATAGGTTCAATATATACAACCGCAATTTCATCACCATAATCATCAAAAATCTTTTTCAATGATTCTATATTATTAAATACAAATTTTTTTGTCATCTTTTTTAAAGATTTTGGAATTCCTTCATTTCTGTTTGTTACTACTGTAAACCAATCATGCCATACTCCTCCAGTTCCACAATATGCAATTTTATCACGTTTTGTAATTGCTCTTGCTGCTCTGACTGCAGCTGTTCCAGCGTCAGAACCAGTTTTAGTAAATCTAACCATTTCTGCAGCTGGTATCATTCTACTAATTTGCTCAGATACATCTACTTCTAATCTATGTGGAATTGAAAAAGAAATACCATTTTGAAGTTGCTTCTTTATGGCATTGTCAACCGTTGGATATCTATATCCTAAAATTATTGGTCCTAATCCAAGCACATAATCAATGTATTCATTTCCATCAACATCAACAAGATGTGATCCTGATCCGCTTTTAACATAGTTAGGATATTCTCCTTCCACATAGCTGTATGGGGCTTTGCTAAAAGTTTGAGATAATCCTGGAATAAGATTTCTAGCTTTCTTTAACAATCGCTTAGAATTCTTTTTTGGATTCATGAATTATATGCTTACTAAATTCGTATATGAATATGGCGGTATTATTATGATGTCCAGTTCTACCTATCTCTAATCTTTTATTTTTTTTAAATACCCATTAGGATTCCATGTTAAGAGAAATTTTTCCTTATCTTTATCAATCTCAAATTCATCATGAGTTTTTAAAAATTCCTTAACTGCTTCCATTGGACCATCACCAAAATTTGGTTCAACAGGATGACCATTTATGGCAGTATCTTCCACAATTAAATAATTATCCTTGGAAACCAATCTACTGTAAATCTTCAGCTCATCTAATACGTGATTTTTAGTATGATCAGAATCTAGTATGACCATCACTTTATCATTAGGTTTTATCATGTTTTTCACTTGATCAACAGTTTTCTCGTCAGTTGATGAACCTGTTATGTATTTGATTCTCTCGTGAACTGGAAAACTATCTTTTCTGTTAATGTCTATTGATACTATTGATCCTTTTTTTATGACATCACAAATTGTTGCTAAAAATAATGCAGAACCCCCATACATGGTTCCAGTTTCAATTATTAGGTCTGGCTTAACATCGTACAATATTTCTTGATAAATCCATAAATCAGTTGGTAATTTAAGAGCCGAAGTACCCAACCACGTTGTTTTCTGCCATATTCTGGAATCTTTTTCTCTCTTTTCTGAATATATCTTACAAAATTTATTGATATGATGCCGTTCATTCATTCTACTTCCCCACCACGAAATCTGATATTTTGAAAAAAATACTTTTTTTGTAAAACGCAGAAAGGGTAACAAAGAAGGACACTTCTCAGAAATCTCCTTGCCCCTATGATTTAATCTACTTTTAAATGAAAATTTTCCAACCATTTTTGAAAAGCACTTCCAGTCTCTTTTATGAGTTATTGTTTTTAATTATCATATTATTCATACACGTCTTAACATTTTCATCAAAATATATTATTAACATTCGGATTCTGATCATTATATAACATGAATTTAGATGATCCTAAACATATCTTTATTATCGCAGAAGCAGGTTCCAACTGGAAGTGCGGTAGTTATGAAGATGATCTAAACCAAGCTAGAAACTTGATAAAAATTGCCGCAAAAGCTGGAGCTGATGCCGTCAAATTTCAAACATACAGACCTGAAACCACATACGTCTCAAATCCAGGATCCAGTAATTATCTATCACAAACCGGTTTTACTAAAAACATAGATGATATTTTTGCTGAACATTCAATGCCTTATGAAATGATGTCAGAATTAGTACAATCATGTAACAAAGAAAATATTTTGTTCATGTCAACACCATTTTCAGTACAAGATGCAGAAATCATTGATCAATATGTTTCAATACATAAAATTGCATCTTTTGAAATCAATCATGTACGGCTGCTAGATTTTTTAGCTAAAACTAATAAACCAATTATTATTTCAACTGGTGCAAGTACTTATGATGAAATTGATTTTTGTGTTGAACGTATACAAAATCATGGAAATAATAAAATAATTTTAATGCAATGCACTTCAAAATATCCATGTCCCCTAAAATCCCTAAATCTATCTGTTATACCAAAAATGAAATCTCGTTATAATTTACCTGTAGGTTTTTCTGATCATAGTACTGATCCAATCATTGCACCAATTTTATCCGTAGGATTAGGTGCTACAGTGATAGAAAAACATTTTACATTAGACAGATCTCTTTCTGGACCTGATCATGCATTTGCATTAGAACCAACTGAATTAGAATCTATGATTCGTTCAATTAGAGAATCTGAGTTAGCCCTTGGGACAGGAATAAAAGAAATTCTTGATGATGAAAAAGAACTTCGATTATTTGCAACCAGATCCATTCAAGCTATAACCGATATTTCAAAAGGTGATATTCTACGTGAAGGAATTAATTTTGATGTCCTTAGATCTGGCAATAGGAGTAGAGGCATCGAACCAAGATTTCTTGACATTGTGAACGGAAAAAAATCATTAAAAGATGTTAAAAAAGATGAAGGAATATTTGAATATGAATAGTTTAGTTTTTCGAAAATCTATTTGTTAATTTTATTATTTTGTCAACATCACTATCTGTTAAATTTGGATGAATCGGCAAACTCACCAATCCTTTTGTTACTTTTTCTGTAATCTCCAATTTTAATTTTGAATTATAAAATTTCATTTTATGTATTGGAAAGTAATGTATGCCTGTTTCAATATTGTTTTCCTCCATTTTTTTCATAAATTTATCACGATTGTTAACTATTATCCAAAATAGGTGATAAGAACAATCTTTTGTAAATGGAATTTTTTTAGTAACTTCCAATTCATCTGAATATCTTTTTGCAATACATCTTCGTTTAGCATTAGAACGATCTAACTTTTTTAATTGTTCTATACCTATGGCTGCTGAAAATTCATTCATATAGTAATTCCATCCAATATCTGTGACATCATATTTTGGACCTTTTCTATTAGAAATTCCTACCCACCTTCTAGATTTTAACGTGTTTTTTAATTTTTTAACATTTTTACCATTAAGTACAATAACTCCTCCTGAAGGCATTGCTAAATTTTTTACAGGATGAAAACTAAAACAAACTACATCACTATGACTTCCTATTTTTTTATTTTTGTATAAAGCTCCAGATGCATGAGCTGCATCTTCTATAATTTTTATATTGTATTTTTTACTTATCTTAGTCAGTTCATTTAGATTACATGGCATTCCTGCAAAATGAACCGGCAAAATGACCTTTGTATTTTTAGTAATTGCATTTTTCACTTTTTTTGGATCAATACATAATGTTTCTGGTTCTACATCTACAAAAATTGGAATTCCTCCATTGTAAATTATGGCATGTGCTGTAGAAACAAAAGAAAGTGATGGTAAAATTACTTCTTTATTTTTAATATTAAAAAGTGATAATGCTAAATGAAGAGCAGCAGTACCACTATTTACGGCAATACATTCTTTAGAATTTGTATATTTTTTAAATAATTCTT
>JBOGRE010000057.1:0-1695 GCA_050749345.1 Nitrosarchaeum sp.
GATAGTGATAGTTGTAAATGCATTAATTATGAGATTTTCAAATGAATTATAAAATTTTCAAAATAATTGTTCGTGATAGTTGTAAATGCATTGATTGTAATGATTGTAAATGCATTAATTGTAATGATTGAAAAAACTAATTAGACATGATTTAAAGTATGGAGTATATTTTTCAAACCGTTTGAAACATAGAATTGTATTTTATGTAAATTTCAACCCCACTAATTTTATAATTGTTTAATTCTTTAGATTCCAAGTTTATTTTGCTTCTATATTTCAATATGGATTTAGAATTTGAATTTGTTTTTACGATTTACGGTTGATCTAAAGGTCCTTTGCTTTCCAATACATTACCAATTCAACAAATTAATAATCACAAGTGTCTATCTTGTATAACATATTCAAGATCTAACAATCACAAAAATTAGGCTCAAAATCCATCTCAACTTTGAATACATATGCCCAAATCGTTGTTTTTGATTACATACAGCAGAATCAAATATTTTTGTAAATAATTCATTCATCACCAAACTGATGATAATTAATCACAATATCGTCAAGGGTCATTCTTTTTCCGCCTACAATTTTTAGATCGACATGAATAGATTTGTTGGAAATAGTAATGATGTTGTATGTATTTTCAAACAATCCTCTAACTCTTTCCGATGTTGCAGTTCCAGCATTTACTACCATGAGTTTCCCAAAATTCCATTCCCAGGGTCTATGTTTATGTCCACACAAAACAAGATCAACTCCAGTATCTAAAATTGTTCTTAAAACATCACCTGCATCAACTACAGTTAGTTGATCAGAACCAGTGTCTGGAATTGCAATAAGGTGATGATGCATTGCCAAGATCTTTACTTTGTCTTTGTATTTTTTCATGGTTCTCTCTAACCACAAGTTTTGACGATAGCCTACCTCTCCCTCATTTCTATCAGGACGTGCAGTTCCAAGTGTTACCAAAACCACACCGTCACTTAATTCATTTATTGCTTCAAATGGGAAAAATTTTTTGAACAACAGATAACCAGTGTTTCGGTAATCGTGATTTCCACTGATGGCGATAATTTTTTTTGTATTAAATTTTGCCAATAGTGTCTTACATTTTTCATATTCTTGCATTAATCCCTCATTTGTCAAATCACCAGTGACAACTATGACATCGGGATTGAGTTGATTTACTTCATCTACGAGTAGAACAAATTTATCTTCAAGAAATTGAGAACCAATATGTAGATCAGAAATTTGTACAATTATCATATTACATCAAAATAAAATCAAATTACGTTAATAAATTACCACTATACGAAATAGTCATACTAAAAAAATCAATTTAATTGGCAAGGGTAGAATTAAATATGTTCAGTCGATAGTCTCGCTGAAATGGGTAAAAAAGCAGCCGTGATTAATGGCGATGGAACTGGTCCAGAATTAGTTGACGCCATGATTCATGTCTTAAAAGCTTGCAATAGTCAAACTGAGCTTATTCGCTGTGAAGCAGGTTCAGAGCAATGGGAGAAAAATGGGGGAGCCACATACATTCCTGAATCTACATCAAAAATCATGGATGAAAGTAATGCATGTTACAAAGGTCCTACTACAACGATACCATCGCCTAATGCTCCAAGAAGTGTAGCTGTTTCTACACGACAAAAATATCAGCTGTATGCAAATGTCAGACCCATTAAAACG
>JBOGRE010000058.1:0-5786 GCA_050749345.1 Nitrosarchaeum sp.
ACTGTGAATGGCGGAAAAATTTTGAGAAAAGACATCGGTGTAATCGAAAATGGTAAATTTGCAGATTGTATTTTCATAGATAAACATGCATTGGATTTAGAACCAATGCATAATCCACATGCATCTATTATACATAGAGCATCTGAATCCACGATTCGAGCTGTGATGATCGGAGGTAAAATAGTACATGGAAAAATCTAGACCATATGTAATTCTAAGTGCAGCAATTTCAATAGATGGAAAAATTGCTACACGTTTAGGTGATTCAAAACTATCATCTAAAAAAGATAGCATTAGACTTCATAAACTTCGTTCAAAAGTTGATGCAATACTGATAGGAAAAAATACAATACATAGAGATAATCCATTACTTACTGTAAGATATACAAAAGGAAAAAATCCCACAAGAATAATTTTAGATTCTCAAGGAACAATATCTATTAATTCAAAAATTTTACAAACATGTAATAAAGTTCCAACTATTATTGCAGTTTCTAAAAAAATCAGTAAACTAAATTTACAAAAATTAAAAAAATTTCCAGTTGAAATAATCATGACTGGTGAAAATTCAGTCAACATAAAATCTTTAATGAATAATCTAAGTAAAAGAAAAATTAATACTATACTGGTCGAAGGTGGTGGAACCATTAACTGGCAATTTATTAAAAATAATTTATTTGATGAAATTTTGATAACTATTGCTCCATTTATCATTGGAGGTACTGAAGCGATAACATTTGTTCAAGGAAGAGGTTTTGACAAAATCATAAAATCACCTAAACTCAGATTAAATGCAATAAAAAGACTTGAAAATTACCTTGTTTTACATTATAAAAAAGTGTAAGTTATTATACTTAAATTAAAATATAAGAAGAAATTGGCAGCAAAAAAGAAAGCTACGACAACAAAGAAAACTACAACTAAAAGCACTAGTAAAAAATCAAAGACTAAAGTAAAATCACCAAGCAAATCAAAGTCTGGAAAACCAGCATTCGGTGGCTATGCAGTTAATTTTGCAGATCGTCAAGAAACTGTAGAACAAGTTTTTGGTAACAAACCTATTGCACCAAGTGAAATGACAAAAAAGATTTGGGCATTTGTTAAAGCAAAAAGCCTTTCTAATCGTTAAAGACACAAACTGTTAACGAATAATTCGTTAACTAATTTTCTATCTTTTAATTATTTATCTAAAAATTTGAATAAGAAATAGATATTGGGTTTTATTTGTAAATATTATGTCAACTGCATCTTTAAGACAAGATCATGATCTAATAGAAAAAGTCATTAAAGCAATGGAATCCACAATTCAACTTCTAAATGATGGCAAACAAATTCCTGAATCTATATTATTACCTGTTATTGATTTTTCAAAAAATTTCACTGATGTTTGTCATCATAGTGAAGAAGAGAATTCTCTATTTCCTGCATTAGAACAGGCAGGAATGCCACGTAATATGGGTCCAATTGCAATGATGTTAATGGATCACGAACGTTCAAGAGAAATTGGAAAAGAAATGGAAAATTCTGCTAATGATTATATCTCATCTGGTAATTCTACAAAATTGATTAGTGATATGCAACAATATGTAGAACATATAACAGAACATTTGTGGAAAGAAAATAATAGATTGTTTATGATGGCTGAAGCACGTTTACAATATGTTTCAAAAAAGATCGATAAAGAGCTAAATGAAATTGAGGAATCAAAACTAAAAGAAACTGGAAAAACCAGAAAACATTATGAACAATTAGCTGAAACTCTAACCCGAGATATTTCTCAACACGGAAATTAGATTTGTCTTACAGTATAATTGGTCAAGTGGTTGGAGTCAGAAAATATGTAAATGGGGATATTGAGATAGATTTCTATCACAAAGATGAACTTACTGAATACAAATATTCTTCAAATTCTAGCATGTCAGATAACTTTCCTAAGGAATTAGCTGAAACTTTAGCCTCAACTTTGGCAACTGATATCTGTGCTGAAATTTACTTTAATGATAATGGAAGTCCAACTCATATCGAGTTAGAAGAATGTGAATATGACAATGATGAAGAAACTTGACTAAGACTATTGCTTAACGGAAATCATGAACTTTGCTTATATGCCAAAGATCAAGGCGTTCCCAAGATCACACTGATCTTTACCCAAAACACGTTGTTAATGAGTGGTCCTCGCCATAGTATTGTACGTCAAAATCATACTTAAGGTAAACTCTAATTCTCATGATTGAGAGAACTTATTCCACATAATGATGGTGACTTAGATTGTCATAGAATCTAACTGATTTTATGTTCACAAATTCGAGAATTCCATATCTTGATAATTCTCTTCCAAATCCACTATGTTTTATTCCACCAAATGGAATTCTTGGATCTGAAATTACCACATTATTGACACTAACTATTCCAGATTCTATTCGTCTTGATATTTTTTCAGCTTTTGCTAGATCTTTAGTCCAAATACTTGCTCCTAATCCAAATTCTGTATCATTTGCTAATCTTACAGCTTCACTTTCATTTTCAACTATTGTTATAGGGGCAACTGGACCAAATGTTTCTTCTTTTGCAATTCTCATATTTGGTTTAACATTTGTAAGAATTGTGGGCTGATAGAAGTAACCTTTTCCATCAATTTCTGAACCACCTAAAAGAATCTCAGCACCATTCTTTTTTGCATCTTCTACAATTCCTGAAATGGTTTCTAAACTACCTTTACTTGATAAGGGTCCTATGTCAGTTTCAATTAAAGTAGGATCTCCAACTTTTAGTTGTGATGCTTTTCTGATAAATAATTCGATAAAATCTTTAGCAATATTTTTACCAACAAAGAATCTTTTAGACGCAACACAACTTTGACCACAGTTGATGAATCTGCCTTTAACTGCTCCATCTGCAGCTTTTTCGATAATTGCATCATCTAGTACAATGAATGGATCACTTCCTCCAAGTTCCAAAACACATTTCTTTAAATTCATTGCAGCTCTTTGGCCTACCTTAGCACCTGCATTTGTACTGCCTGTAAATGTCACTGCATTAACATCAGAATCTATAAGATGATTGGCAGATTCTACACTACCTACTACTGTCTGAAATATTCCATCTGGCATACCTGATTCAGTAAATGCTTTTTCAATCTCAATACCAGATTGCATGGTCACACTAGATGGTTTCATTACTATGACATTACCTGCCATTAAACATGGTGCAGCAAATCTTAGAGCTTGCCAATAAGGAAAATTCCAAGGCATAATTGAACCAATTACTCCAAGTGGTTCAAAAATAAGAAAACTTTTTCTTGCATCTGTATTTAATACTTCATCAGCGAGAAAACTGTCTCCATGATCCGCATAAAATTCCAATGCCCATGCACATTTTTCAACCTCACCAATTGACTCTTTAATTGTTTTTCCCATTTCAGATGTTGCAACTTTTGCCAATTCAATTTTATTCTTTTTTAAATATTCGACTAAATTGTAGATGTAGCTCTTGCGTTTTTCATAATCATTTTTCCACCCTGGAAAAGCTCTTTTTGCCTTTCCAACTAACTGGAATACTTGTTCTTTATCCATCACTGTATATTTTGTAATTTCTTCACCAGTTGCTGGATTTGTTGTAGTTATCTGATTCAGGATTTTCCCACTAAATTCTCCTATTTAATTTAGTGACTTTTTTCTCAAATTTTTAGATGCTTTGAAAGTATTTTTATATATAATTTAATGATAATATGAAAAAATTCTTCATACGCTCATTCTGAATTGGTATTTTTTCTAAATATCATATAACACTAGAATGTCTGCTGCATATCTTTTTTAATTTCATCAATTTTTTTAGAGTATGCCTTTTTTGATTTATCATTCTTTTTTAAATTCAATACATTTCCACATGATGGACACTTGAACATTCCTTCTAATGCATCCTCAAATGTAACTCTATGACAATCTTCATTTCCACAATGATAAAAATCTGAATAATTTTCGTAATCAAATCTCTGTTGTAGTCTTTCTGTGATTTTCTTTTTTTGACTTTCTATGAAATGTTCTACTTCCTCTCTACGTGTTCTCCATCTATAGACAAACCATCCTTTACGTTCATCTTTGACTCTAATTCCAGTGATGAGTGATTTTCCAAATAGATCATACAAAACTTTTCTAACCATGTTGATCCTCAGACCTGTAGAACTTGCAATTTCTTCATCTGTGGCATCTTCTGCTTTCAAAAGCGATCTTGCAACCTTAAGATACTCATCTCCTCCTATCATGGATGCAATTCTAACAAAAGGGTCTTCGTATTTGTCTACCAACTTTAATCACTTATGATTTTCTATTATTAATCCCTTGTTCCGCTTGGACATTTTTACCTTTTCTTGTGGGTATGATCTTTCTTTTAGCCCCTGGAAAACTATTCTTAAACTGCTCTCCTTTTTGAATACGATCAAGAAGTATAGCTAAAGAACTAATCTCTGAATGAGGCTGACTCCCTATTCCTACGTTATAATCTGCAAGTTCATAGATTTCTCTAGGTACTTTTTCTGCACCTACGACTATTAGTAAATTTTCTTCTTGTCTAAGTTGGATATCTACATCATTAATGCTTTCTCCATACATAGTGAGATGGACTATTTTGTATTTTTCTTTTTTCTTTTTTACAATTGACTTCCAATTATCAATAAATTCAACAACAAAATTCCCGCCCCAAGTATTGTTAATTTTTTCTAAAGTATCTTTAATCTCTGGATTTACTTCAGTCATGAATATTTTGGTACAACCAAAAGCTCTTGCGACTAGAGCCACATGTGTAGTTACTCTATCATCTCTAACAAGACGTTGTCCAATTCTTACAACCTCAATTACCATATGTATTATCAAACTCCTTCGGAGTCTCTTTTTTGAATTCTGGTGAATTTTGACTCTGAATGATATCTTTGATTAAATCTTTTAATTCATTAACATTACTTCCTATTTTGGCTGATAATGCAATCCGTTTTTTATAATCTTTTAAATTAAGAGTCTCTATTTTTTCCTCAATTTCATTACTTGTCAATAAATCTGATTTATTTAACGCAAAAATTATCCTATCCATTTCAACACCCAATTCACTTAAAGTTCGCATACAGCTTGCAAATTTCTTTTCCAAATCAAACAATGAATCGCTAATATCAACCACAACTATTATGACATCAGTATGAATCAATTCCTCCAATGTAGATTTGAATGCATCAATCATGTATGCAGGTAATTTACTGATGAATCCGACAGTATCTGCAATTAAAAATGGTTCATGATCAATAGAAAATCTTCTTGTAGTTGTAGAGAGAGTTGTAAATAGACTCTTGCTTTGTTCTTTAGACTCTCCTGTAATTTTATTAAACAATGTAGTTTTTCCAGATGAAGTATATCCTGCAAGTGATATCGTCTTGAATCCCATTCTTTTTCTTCCTTGTCGATGAAGCTCTCTTTGTTTTCCAGCTCTTTCAAGTTTTATTTTTACATTTTGTATTCTATGTTTTATATCATCATGGTAAACATCAATCTCAAATTTTCCTATTCCCATAAACCCTGGTTGTTCTCCCATACTAGAGAGGCGCACTTTTTCTTTAGCCCTAACCATTTCATATCGTAGTTGAGCCAACTTGACTTGCAATTTAGATTCAGCACTTGATGCTCTACTCTCAAAAATTTCCAGAATTAATGCTTCTCTATCTAAAATTTCTCTATGTAATACAGAGGCTAAGTTATAATTTTGACTTGGCTTTAATATTTCATCAAAAACAATAACATCTGGTT
>JBOGRE010000059.1:0-6459 GCA_050749345.1 Nitrosarchaeum sp.
GCCTGTTAGAAAGCCACGTCCATACCAAAACAGACATGATCCAACAGTTCCACTTATTACAGGACAACGTGTTATTGATACATTTTTTCCAATTGCAAAGGGTGGTACTGGCTCTATTCCGGGTGCATTTGGAACAGGAAAAACGGTTACACTACATCAAATTGCAAAATGGGCTGATTCACAAGTTGTAGTTTACATCGGATGTGGTGAAAGGGGGAACGAAATGACTGAAGTACTTGTTGAATTTCCACATCTCAAAGATCCACGTAGTGGTAAACCGCTTATGGACAGAACAGTTTTGGTTGCAAACACAAGTAATATGCCAGTAGCCGCAAGAGAAGCAAGTATCTACACCGGTGTAACAATTGCTGAATATTATAGAGATATGGGTAAAGACGTTGTGCTTGTAGCAGATTCTACTAGTAGATGGGCAGAATCACTCAGAGAAATGAGTGGAAGATTAGAAGAAATGCCAGCAGAAGAAGGTTATCCATCATATCTTGCATCGAGATTAGCAGAATTTTATGAAAGAGCCGGTCGTGTTAGATCTCTTGGAAGTCCTGATCGTGATGGTTCAGTCACACTAGTTGGTGCTGTTTCACCATCAGGTGGAGACTTTACTGAGCCAGTAACAACACACACAATGAGATTTATCAAAACATTCTGGGCTTTGGATGCAAAACTTGCTTATTCTAGACACTATCCTTCAATTAATTGGATGAATAGCTACTCTGGTTATCTTGGTGACATTGCAAAATGGTGGGGTGAAAATATCAGCAATGATTGGTTATCTCTTAGAAGTGAAGCTTATGGTGTTTTACAAAGAGAAGATACACTAAAAGAAATTGTTAGATTATTAGGTCCAGAAGCATTACCTGATGAAGAAAAACTAATTCTTGAAGTTGCAAGAATGTTAAAGATTGGTTTATTACAACAAAATTCATTTGATGAAGTCGATACTTATTGTAGTCCACAAAAACAATTCAAATTATTAAAACTGCTAGTTGAATTCTACAGAAGAGGTCAACAGGCACTAAAAGAAGGCGCATTATTAGCCGATATTCGTGCAATGCCTATAGTTATCACATTACTCAAAGCAAGAATGGATATTAAAGATAATGAATTATCAAAACTTGATCAATTTGATATTGATATGAAAGAACAATTCAAATCTATTATAGGAGTGAAAGTTTCAAATTGACAGATAAAGGTGGAGTTCAATACAGTAAGATTGCAGAAATCAAAGGTCCACTAGTAGTTGTTGATGATGTTGAAAATGCAGCATTTGATGAACTTGTAGAAATTGAAACTAAAGAAGGCGAAAGAAGATTAGGTAAAGTTCTTGAAGTTGGAAATGGTAAAGCAATCGTTCAGGTATTTGAGGGAACCACCGGATTATCAATTTCTGGTACAAGCGCAAAATTTGTAGGTAAACTCATGGAGATGCCAGTATCAAAAGAAGTACTTGGTAGAATCTTTGATGGATTAGGTAGACCAAAAGATGGACTCCCTGATCCAATTGCTGATAAATTCATTGATATCAATGGAGAACCAATGAACCCAGAACAACGTGAATATCCAAAAGACTTCATTCAAACTGGTGTTTCTGTTATTGATGGAATGATTACTCTAGTAAGAGGACAAAAACTGCCTATATTTTCTGGCTCAGGTATGTCACATAACATTCTTGCAGCACAAATTGCAAGACAAGCAAGTGTTATTGGTACACAAGATGATTTTGCAGTAGTATTTGCAGCAATTGGTGTTCAATACAGCGAGGCAGAATATTTTAGAAGAAGTCTTGAAGAATCAGGTGCACTAAAAAGAAGTGTTCTATTTCTAAATACAGCGGATGATCCTGCAATTGAAAGAATTATCACTCCACGTGTAGCATTAACTGTTGCAGAATATTTAGCATTTGATCTTGGAATGCATGTTCTTGTAATACTAACTGATATGACAAATTATGCAGAAGCACTAAGAGAAATCAGTGCTGCAAGAGAAGAAGTTCCAGGGAGAAAAGGTTATCCAGGTTATCTTTACACTGACCTTTCAACAATTTATGAAAGGGCAGGAAAATTAAATGGAAGAAAAGGCAGCGTTACTCAAGTTCCAATTTTATCAATGCCATCTGATGATATCACTCATCCAATTCCTGATCTTACTGGTTATATCACAGAGGGTCAAGTTGTACTTGGACGAGATTTATTCCGACAAGGTGTTTATCCACCAATCAATATTTTGATGAGTCTCAGTAGATTAATGAAAGATGGAATTGGTGAAGGAAGTACAAGAGCAGATCACGGTGAAGTCTCAAATCAAGTTTATGATGCATACTCTAGAGCACAAGAAGTTAGAGCATTAGCAGGAATTGTAGGTAAAGCAGGATTAACAGATATTGACTTGAAATACATGGATGTAGGTGATGTCTTTGAAAAAGAATTTCTTACACAAGCAACTGATGAAAATAGAACCATAGAAGAAACTCTTACTTTACTATGGAAAATTGTTTCAAAACTTCCAAAGAATGAAATTACTAAGATTAAAGACAAATACGTAGACCAATACTATCGGGAAAACTAACAGCATGTCATTTGGACAGAATGTAGCTGCAACAAAAATCGAACTCCTAAAATATAAAAAATCTAGTCAAGTCGCTAAAATGGTTCAGAAAATTTTAGATGATAAACGTAAAGTTCTTTTAAAAAATATTGAAGAAATGATTGAAGAAGCATCTAAAGCCAGAGGTGGAATTTGGGAACCATTACAAGATATTTACAAATCAGTTAATGAAGCATATCTTGCATTAGGAACTAATACTGTCGACTCTGTTGCTGGTTCTACACCACCCGTAATGGAAGTTGATGTCCATACAAGAAGAGTTGTAGATGTAAAAATTCCTGCCCTCACAGTAAGAGAAAAAGATACAAAATCAATGCCATATGGATTTGCTGATACAAATTCATCAATAGATCGAGCAGCTAAACAGATCAAAGAATTACTTCCAAAAATTTGTAAAGCTGCAGAATATGAAAATTCAATTTTTAGTCTTGCGAAAGCACTTGAAAAGACACAAAAATTGCTTAATGCATTAGAAAATGTTATTATACCACAATATCAACAAAAAATAAGATTTATTCTTGCAACTCTTGAGGAAAGAGAAAGAGAAGAATTCGCAAAGTTAAAAAAAGTAAAGGCAAAGATGGAAAGTAGAAAATAATGGCAAAAGAAGAAATAAAAAAGTTACTTGAAAATTCTAAAAAGGTATTAGATCATGATCATGAAAATTTTGTTAAATCTATTCAAAATGATTTGGCATCATTCAAAAAGAAAACTCTAGATCAAATTTAGCATTAAAACATCATCATGATTTAAATATGGAATTGTGAGAAAACATACAGATGAAACCTATTATCTTATTATTATCAGTTGCAGCAATTGCGTTAGTAGGTGCAGGTCTTACAGATGTAGCATATGCTGCGGAAGAAGGAACTAGTAGCATGAGCGATGGCTCCAAACTGATCGGTGCTGGTTTAGCCTTTGGTTTAGCTGCAGGTGGTGCTGGTGTTGGTCTAGGTCAAGTTGGTGCAGCAGGTCTTGCAGTAATTAGTGAGAATCCAGCATTACAGTCAAAAGTATTCATTTTTGTAGGTATGGTTGAATCAATCGCTATCTACGGCATAGTCATGATGTTTATCATCCTGGGACAATAAACCAAGAAGTGCTCAACATCTTTTTCAAATTTTTAATTTAATTATATTTTAGTTTGTTAACATCTAATACTCTAGCACAATATCTACACCTGAGAACTCTTCCTTCCTTGTCAATTACATCCATCACTGATTCAATATGCTCAGTACTGTTAGTAATACAATCTGGATTTGAACAACGAAAAATTCTTTCTATTTCATTTGGAAGTGCAACTCTTCTCTTTTCAATTAGTTTGTAGTCTTTGATAATATTGATTGTTGCCTTTGGAGCAATTACTGCTAGCTTATTTGTATCATCATCTTTTAAAAATTTGTTTTCTACTTTGATAATATCTTTTTTCTTGAATTTTCCACTAGGTACGTTAAGTGCAATAGTTATGAGACTTCCATCCTTTCCATCAATTCTTAAGGCATTTAGAACCTGAAGACCTTTTCCCTCGTCAATATGGTCCAACACCGTACCTTCTTTAATTCGTCGAACCATAAGTTCAGACTCTTGCATCAGAATACTTTGTATAGTCACTTGTATATATCATTGAAAGAATGAACGAGTTCTATCAAAAAGATATAATTTCTATCAAGGACTTTAACAAGGTTCAACTTGAGCAAATCTTTGCATCCACTGATAAAGTAATGAAACTTGATCCCATTGAAAGAAGGGAAATTTGTAAAGGAAACACATTGGGTTATCTGTTTTATGAACCAAGTACTAGAACCCGTCTTAGTTTTGATGCTGCTATGGCCTCAGTTGGTGGTAATTCTCTAGGAATTTCTAACATTTCATCATCATCTACCCAAAAAGGTGAAAGTCTTGCAGATACTGTGAGAATAATGTCGATTTATTCTGATGTACTAATCTTACGACATACTCTTGATGGTTCAAGTAGATTTGCAGCTGAAGTTTCTTCAAAACCAGTTATCAATGCTGGAAGTGGAACAGAAGAACACCCAACACAAGCCATACAAGATTTGTTTACAATAAGAAAAGAAAAGAAAAAGATTGATGGTCTTAAAATAGGAATCATTGGTGATCTAAAATATGGACGAACAGTTTACTCTCTTTTATACGGTCTTGGAAATTATGATGTTGATGTCCATTTAATTTCTCCCGAATCATTAAGAATTAGATCCGATTCTGTTTATGAAATAAAAAAGAGATTGTCTTTTACCGAATCAACTAACATTGAAGAATACCTCGATGACCTTGATGTTCTTTATATAACACGAATCCAAAAAGAAAGATTTCCTGATGAGGAAGAATATCTCAAGGTAAAGGGAAGTTATGTTGTTGGACTGGATTTATTGCAAAAAATGAAAGATGATTCTATTATCTTACATCCGTTACCTCGACTAGATGAAATTTCAACTGATGTTGATAATACAAAAAATGCAAAATATTTTGAGCAAGCTGAATATGGAAAGTATACACGAGCTGCATTATTAGGATTAATTCTCAACAAAAATGGATTCTAAATTTTAAAATCTGATTTATAACTAAAATTGATTGCGTATTCCATATATCTAGAGACATATCAAATAACAACAGTTTGATGCAAACAAAAATTCTACCTATTTTTCCTTTGGATTTAGTATTGTTTCCTAGACAAGAGCTACCACTCAGAATTTTTGAACCACGATACAAGCAATTAGTTGATGATTGCATGCTAGATGATGGTCAATTTGGTGTATGTTTGATTGATGTCAATAACTCAATCAGTGGTTGGACTGCACCAAAATCAATTGGTACGATTGTAAAGATAACTAAATGTCAAGATATCGAATTAGATGGAATGCAGTTACATATAGAGACTGTTGGTCGCAATAAATTTAAAATTAATAAAATAATTCCACCATCATTGGCACAACCTTCTAATTATGATCCGTACACTATAGAAGGTCATCAGAGCATTTCGGAATTACATGAAAAATTAGGAACTAAAGAAAAAATGTACATTCGTGCTGAAGTTGAACTAATTCCTGAAATTGATGATAACGTACCATTAGACCAATGGGAAAAACTAGTAGAGATGTGGAAAAATAAAATTGTCAGACAAGCATTACCGCAAATTGTTGAACCCCATACTTTAAATCATATTTTAGAACAATACTATCTTACTACAGACATGCCTACAATTGATTATGTTTATTCTTTATCTGCACTTGGTGCCAAAGATCCAAATGAATTACAACCAATACTGGAAGCTAATACCATGTATGATTTAATTCAAAAAGTTAAAGAATTGCTGAAAGTAAAATAAACTCTACATGTCCAAAACTATATTGTCATTATCAAAATTTGGAATATTTGTAATAGTTGTATCTTTACTATTTCCAATATCCAGTGTTTATGGACATGGATTTGGAATTGATACTATTTCTTCAGTTGATATACAAGGAAAGAAAATTTCCATTTCAGTCGAACTTCCAATGGTTTTTGAGCAAACTAGTGAAAAACAAATTACAATTACAGCTACTGAAGATGAGACAAAAAAACATGCGAAAAATGTTACATTTCTAATTGGCTTATTTCATGAAAATAAAATGATATTTAGAAACTATTTTTTTGCACCTGATGGAGTTCTTCCAATCAAAGTAAATCCTATACAAGAAAGTGAGATTACAATTCATGGAAAGAAGGATTCTTTGTTAGGTGCATGGCATGGAACAGAATCTGACCCAATAATGATTTCTGGTCCTATTCTCAATTCAGGTGGGCTGTACAATTTTGAAATTGAGGTAAGAACAATTG
>JBOGRE010000060.1:0-4605 GCA_050749345.1 Nitrosarchaeum sp.
GAACCCATTTGCATTATTTCCATTTTATGTGGCTGCAGGAGTTGGAATATTAGTTGGCATCTTATACCTAACTAAGAAGCGTTCTTAGTTTTGTAATATTTACAATCTCTTTTGATTTTACATACACTACACATTGGTGATATTGGCTTGCAAATATTTTGACCATACATTACAAAAGTATCATTAATTTCAATACAATATTTTTTTGGAATTTTTTTCATTAGCTCCTGTTCTGTTTCTTCAGGAGTTTTTGTATTTACTAATCCCAATCTATTTGAGATTCTGTGAACATGAATATCTACTGGAATAGCTGGTTTATCAAATGCATAAACTAGTACACAGTTTGCAGTCTTTCTTCCAACCCCTGGCAGTTCTATTAATTTTTCTAAGCTGTCTGGAACTTTTCCTTTGTACTTGGAATTAATAATTTTAGCAACTTCAATTATTCTTTTTGATTTTACATGATAGAAACCAATTGACTTTATGATTTTCTCAACATCTTTTATTTTAGCATTGGCCAATTCTTTTACATTTTTGTATTTCGAAAATAATACTTTGACTGCTTTTGTTGTAGTCTCATCTTTTGTTCTTGCTGAAAGTATTGTTCCAATTAAAATACTAAATGATCCTGTCTCTGCTTCATGCAGCTCTCTTAATGCAGTCATTCTTGGAGGCCTTACTGAAATCATAGTATCCATCATTCCACGAAGAATTTTTTGCATCTATGTATAGAGTTTTACGTACAAGTATTATATCTGTAATAGTCAAACTAGTACTGTTGGAGTTAACAAAAGAAGAAGAATCTGCACTAAAAGGCGAACAAGGTGAAATTATGCAGATGGCATACAGAATTTTGGTTGCAACAGGTGAAGCAACAGACGCGGATAAACTAATTCCAATTGAATGGGCACATCTTTCAGGTGTAAACTATAATACAATTGGAGATGCAGGCGAGGAATTTTTATCTGGTATTAGTAAAAATACTAGAGTCAAGGTTAAAACAACTCTTAACCCAATGGGGTTTGACATTGATAATGTATCAAATTATGGTCTAGATGATAATTTTATTTTAAAACAACTCTCAATTAGGAAATCATATAAAACAATGGGAGTAACTCCATCATTTTCCTGTATTCCATACGAAATTTTTGATATACCAAAAGAGGGAACACAAGTATCTTTTGCAGAAAGCAATGCAGCAATTCATGCAAATTCGTTTGATAATTTAAAAACTAACAAGGAAAGTGCATTTAGTGCACTTGCAAGTGCAATCACTGGAAAAAGTCCATACTCTTCACTAAGAAAAGAAGATTCTCCAAATCTAACAATTAGAATGAAGATAGATAATCCAAATGAGCTAACATATGGAATGCTTGGATTTTTTGCAGGCAAAGTTGGAAACAACTCTGTAAATATCTCAGGTATAGGAGAAATGGATAGACGTAGCTGCAAAGCATTGTGTGGTGGAATGGGAACTTCTGGTACATGTGCCAAATTTCTTTTTGGTGATGAAGATCCTGACTATGAAAAAGTAGATTTTGATAAAAAAGAGATGAATGAGATTTATGATGAACTAAACACCGCAGAAAAAGGTGATCTAATTACACTTGGTAGTCCTCAGTTAGGCTTGGAAGAGATTTCTGATCTTACTAGTAAACTAAAGGGCCGTTCCTTTAAAAAAAGATGTATGATCTTTTGTCCAAGAACAGTAAAGAAGCAAGCAAGAGAGATTGGTTATACTAATGAGCTCGAACGAGCCGGATGTGAGATTCTTGCTGATTGCTGTACATGTCTTACTCCACTGATCAGTAAAGATAATGTAGATTCAGTTACTACAAACAGCATCAAAGGAGCATACTATTTGAAAAATTCTAACGATGTAGATGTCAATCTAAAATCACTATCTCAAATAATTGAAGATGAGACAAGATGAAAATCCTAGTTAAAGGAAAAATACAAGGAATAATACTAAAATCACAACACCCAATTAATTTTCTAGGTACTGTTGATAAAAAAACTGGTCTTATTAGCGACAAAAATCATGATCTCTTTGATAAATCCATGAAAGATACTATTCTAGTATTTCCAAACGGTGTTGGAAGCAGTGTAGGCGCATATACTATCTACTCTATCAAATCTAACAACACTGCACCACTTGCAATGATTTGTCAAAAAGCAGATCTTACTGTTGCAACGGGATGTGCTCTAGCTAACATTCCTCTTATAATAGTAAGCGATGAAAAATTTTCATCACTTCAAACTGGACAAAAAATTTTATTGGATACTGAATCTTCTAATCCTGTAGCACTTCTCTAATGACTTTACCATTTGGATTTTGTTCTTTGAAAATAATTCCTTCAAATTTTTGAATCTCTGTTTCTGGCTTTTTCCAATAATTTTTTGGCAGTCCAGCTTTTTCACATGTATACTCTAGAAACTCTTTTACATTCCATCCATACTCAATTGGAACCTGCGGTAAAAACAAACCAGAATAGAATTCATGTTTTACAATTAATCCATCTCTTCCTACTTTGATCTTTGAGAAATATTCCTCCGGATTACTTACAACAATTTTTTTGGGTGGTGTAAGTACAGTTATTTCAAATGTAATTGAATCTAATTCTTTATATTTAACAGGAAAAAATCTTGGGTCTTTTGTTGCAGCTGAAATTGCTGTATCTTCTAATGCATTAAACAATGATTTGTCTGATAATGGATATCCAATACAACCTCTTAATCCTAAAGTAGTATTCAAAGTGACAAATACGCCTGATTTAAAAGAAAAATTATTTTTAAATTCTTTTTCTAGTTTTAGCATTGTACCTGTTTTTAGGTATTCAGTAACTACTGCCCTTGCAGTTTTTACAAGAGTAGTTCCGTCATCTTCTGATAGATTGTTGTAATCTTTCATTTATCTTATCTACAAACTCTTGTAGATTTTTAATATGTGTACCTTCCCAGTAGACCTGATTGCAACACTTACATATCCAAAACGTGTTATTTGACTTTAAAACTCCTTGAGGAATTTTTTCCTTAATAATATCTTTGTCTATTAGTTCAGTTAATGAATTACATTTAGAACATCTAGATATATTTCCATTTATTTGAATTCTTTTTAAATTTACACTATTGATTATTTCAAGAAATTCTTCAACCTCTTCTTCTTTTGTGATATGGATTGATCTCATACCAAGTTTCTGTGTCTTTTTAATTAATTCTTTATCCTTTGAAATAATTATTCTTTTTTCTTTTTTTGCACTATCAATTAATTTTTCATCAATAATATCTGAAAAGTATTGCGAATCATAGCCTAACAATCTTAACTTCCTTGCAATATTTCCCAACATAGCATCGACAAAAAATGTTGGTACATCTGTTTTAAGAGGCATCTCCCAAACCCACTTCTGTAATCTGACTTGCTCCTGCTGGAAGAGCACGAACAAAATCATCTATATTTATTTTCTTTGTAATCTCTTCTTCCAATTTTAAAAATTCTAGTCTAATTTTTTTTGCTGCATCTACCATTTCTGATCCATGTGGCTCAATTATGGCATAACAAATAGAATTTTTTTTAATTGTTTCATGAGGACCACATGTTACAACATAGTCATCTCTCTGTGGTATTATTCCTACAGCCAATTTGAGAGTGGATATCTTGACAAAATTTCGTTGTCCTTCTATTGTAAATGATCCTTTTGGAAGAAATTGTCCACTTGGGGCTGATTTTTTGACTTGTTCTGGATTTACCCAATATGCACTAACTCCATACATGCCTTCTCTCCAAGCTCTACTAAAACAAACAGTTGCATGAGCAACTTCATTCAGACTAGCTGTAGGTGGATTTTCTGCATCCTTTAGAATGAAAAAAGGTGATCCGAAAATATCACCATGAAATATCTTGTCATTTTTTTCTAAATGTTTTCTTACTACAGCAGAATTTGAAGGAGCATCTCTACCACCTATTGCAAGAATTCCATCTGATGTGAAAAACCATCTGTATCTTTCATACCAGTTCTTTTTTCTAATCTCTGTCAATGAAACTGAATCTTTCTTTGTTTCAGCTATATTTTGTAACTTTGCTAATTTTTTCTGCGTGTTAATTTTGATTTGCTCAATCGACTTTATTGCACCTGATTTTCGTTTTGCTTCATTAAACAACACTGATGCAATTGATTGCAGTGGAGATTGTGAGTTTATTTTTATCTTTTCATCATCAACTATGATAAGTGTAATTCCTTTCTCTTTAGTCAATTTAGAATTATGAATTGCCAAAATTTCCTGAGTCCTTGAATCTTCAATCGATGTGATACCTTTTGAGATCATCTCAAAAAGTGAATTGGCAACATTAGTTATGTGATTTGATTTTTCTTTTACTGTCTCTATTGCTTTTTCTTGTTCTGCTATCTGATTTTCCAGTTCTTTTATTTTCTTATCAGAACCACCAGTTTGAATTGATTTGCCTATCTCTACAAGATTTTCTGTAAAAACAGTATCTAAACCTTCGATGAAGCTATTGACAACAGTACATTTGTCATCTAGTTTTCCCAATCTGATAGGAATAACTTCGGTTTTTTCATTTCTGATAATTACAGGCTCATGTTTGCC
>JBOGRE010000061.1:0-1625 GCA_050749345.1 Nitrosarchaeum sp.
ATCCATATCTGTATTGTATCCTTTTAAAATTCCATTATTGTTTGTAACAGTGTTGACAGCTCCTATAATGCTACATGATTCATCTAACTTATCTAGATATTTCATCATTTCAACTTTATGTGGAATTGTAACATTAAATCCATCTATTTTGATTTTCTTAAGTGATTCGACTCCTTCTTCTAATTCTCCTTTTGGTATTTTGTATGCAATGTATGAACAATCTAAATTTAATTCTCTGAAAGCTGCACTGTGAATGTTAGGCGATAATGAATGATCAATTGGATCCCCAATCACTGCAAATGTTTTTGACATCTTATTTTCTAAATTATTATGATTGATTTAAACTCTCAATTAGAGTGAAATATGTCCGTCAAAAAATCTTTTGTACAAATTACATATTATGATCTGTATTTTGCAATTAGATCCCATGTTCAATTTTGTAATTTCGTATTTAACCTGTTTTCAAGCTAATTATTTTCTTTACTTCCTCTACACTGAATTGTCCTGGTGCTATTGGTTTTCCTAATGACACGTAAGTGTATGGACTACCCAAGTATAGGCACAAAATTCTTGATGATCTACCATTATCTCCCATTGCAAATGCAATCAGATTATTTTTCCCCTTTTTGCTGTACAATTGAAGTGTCCTAGTTGAATCATCCCCTGATTTGGCTGTGGTGACAATTTTCACATAATGTGAAAAGTTGGTCATCTGATCCATTATATTTTTTAATTCAGAAAATTTTGGAGTTTTTTTAAAATCGTGCCATGAAATGAGTAGTTTAGTTTTTGCTGATTTTAGATATTTTACTAACTCTTCATTTTTTTTAATTGTGTTAAATTCAATATCTAATAAAAATGGGTTATACTCCGCAATTAATTTTAAAATTGCAATTCTTTCTTTTTCACTACCTTCAAATTTCCCACCTTCAGATTTTGGTCTTAATGTACAAACTACTTTTTTTAGATCCTTTTTGATAATTTCTAATGTTTCAGGTATATCGTCTGTTTTTAAAAAATCAAATCTTATCTCTGCGTAATCTGATTTTTCTAGTGCAGCTTTTAGATTCTGTTTAACTTTATATGATGATTTTTCTGCAATTGATATACATGTTTTGTATTTCATTTCCTTTATTTTTCTAAAATATATTCATCTGATACTTCCATCCCGAAATGTCTACCTGAGGCAGATTTTGCATGTACCATTACCGAGTCTCCTTTCTTTAGATGTGTGACTGATACTAACTGTCCATTTGGTTTTACAAAACGAATTGTCTCTGCGTCTTGTGCAATTATCCCTCCTATTTCTTCACCCACTACTGCTTTGATCATTAACATTGGACGTCGTTCTATTTTTGATCTTCCGACTGTAGCTCGCCTTGCCTTGCCTTTTGAATTTATTATCAACACTTCTGATCCTGTTTCTACTTCTGAAAGATAGTTTGTTGTACCATCTGGAGAAAGTGTATAGCAATGTACTGCACCCGCATTAACTCTAAATGGTCTTGGCGATGTAAATGAAGATCCAACTGATTCATTGTGTACTAAAAACAAAAAGTTTGATCTACTTCCAATTAGCATTCCTTCTCCTTTATGGAGCATAGATGCTGTATCTACACATACTC
>JBOGRE010000062.1:0-1873 GCA_050749345.1 Nitrosarchaeum sp.
TTTTTTTCAAATCTATTGCGATATCAAAAAAATAAACCATACTATTTTATCTGCAATTAATATTAAGTTAACAATGTTTATCTTTTTTTAACATTAATAATACATATTTATACAAAAAAGCACGATAAATTTAAATTTATCGTGCTTTTTTGTATTACTCCCTCTTGGCTACATATACTGTAAAATCTCCGCTTTCAATTTATCATATTCTCCTTGAAGAATCAATCCGTTGTCTAAAAGTCTTTTATAATTCTGAAGTTTAGCAAACAATTCGTCACTGCTCATTTCACTTATTTTTTTCTCTCCACTGGCCGCAGGAGTTTCTTCAGCTACAGGCTCAGAATATGTTGGTACGACTGGCATGATTTCAGCAAAATTAGTCACTTCTTCCGTTTCCATTTCTTCCACTTCTTCAGACTGAAAAAATTCTGTTTCGCCCGGCTTAACTTCTTCCATCACTGGAGTTACAACTGTTGGATTCTTTAACGCATCCAATTGTTCTTTGGCAAAAGTGTATAACTTTCTTGCTTGATTTTTCGGGATGTAATCAATATTGATTACCAATTCCGTTAAAGTTGAAAATGAAAATTCAGAACCTAAAATGTTTTCTTTCACAAAAACACCGGCAATATTATCCCAATCGTAATCTACAAAATCCATCGACAAGCCTAAGTTTTTAGGTTTACACATGATGATTCTTTTGTTGGTTACCACAATACTATCCGGGAAAACGGTAATCGCTGGTTTTTTCTGTACACCAATATACCCGATTTCTTCATTTTTCATTAACAATGTTTCCAATTTAGCGGTAATTTTTTCAATCGCTTTTGGATCCTGATCTTCGTTCAAAAAGTTTTTAATATGCTCTTTCATTGTAATTTACGGGTTTATTTCGCTTTGTATTTTTTTTGTTAGACTTTTAAAAACCAACTCATACGAATGGTCAATTAATTCTTTGACAAAAGTATCGGATATTTCGCTATTAACCGCTACTGTGTTCCAATGAATTTTACTCATATGATACCCTGCCTGAATGTCGTCGTATTGTCCTCGCAATTCTTGTGCCCAATCTGGGTCACATTTTAAATTTAATGCAGGTTTACCATTTTCCCATTCTTTTAAAGACGACAACGCAAACATTTTTCCACCCACTTTAAACACCAACGTATCTTCATCGAAAGGGAAATGTTCCGTCACACCCTTTTTGGACAAACAATAATCGTAATAAACATCAATTGTCATTTTATACTTTTAAATCATTACTTTTTCCATCATTTTTTCCGGATGTGCCAAAGGCGTAAATCCGAATTTCTCATATAAAAAATGAGCGTCAGTGGTAGCCAATCGCCAGATTTTAACTTCTTTTAACTTCGGTTCGTTCATCATGCTTTCAATAAGAATCGATGAATATCCTTTTCCACGATGTTCATCGATAATAAAAACATCCATCACATAGGCAAAAACCACATAATCTGTGATGACTCTGGAAAAACCAATTTGTACATCATCAAGATAAATTCCAAAGCAAAACGAACTGTCAATGGTCGTTTGCACTTCTTCCATGGTACGTCCTGCAGCCCAATAAATGTCTTTCAGAAATTGCTGAATGAAAGGCACATTCAATTTATTTTTATCAGTAGAAACGGTTATCATTTTAGTTTACAATAGCATAAAGAATAGGTTTACTCGGACTCGCATCATTCTCAAACGAAGCGATTTGAATGTTTAGTATGTAACTCCCATCCAGAATTTCATCTTTTACAAAAATCATTTCCGTAATCGTACAATCCATTCGTGCATCGGCATTCAAAACAGTGACATCTTTTACATTCCAAAAAGCTTTGTGTGCCAATAATTTTCCCTCGTCGTGTTC
>JBOGRE010000063.1:0-3631 GCA_050749345.1 Nitrosarchaeum sp.
CCCTCTAATTCTACTAGTGAAAATCCACTCTTTTCTGCTCTGTCTTCAATCTCTGTTTTTTCTTGATATTTTTGTAATTCATCATGTCTAAAGTTACTGTTGTCATCTGTTACAAATTTTCCATCTAATGCCATCAAAGAACCATCCTGCATAATTGCAAGTGGATTTATTTCTGCCAATTCTGCTTCTTTTTCAACTGTAAGTTTTGCTAGTTTTTGTAAAATCTCTACAAAGTCATCAGCTGACTTTCCATCTAATTTCATCTCTTTTGCAACCTCTCTGGCTATTTGTTCTGAAACCTCTCCTAGACCAACTTCTTTTATGATTTGATTTTTAACTGATTCAATTTCAACTCCTCCCTCTGGTGATGCAATAATCGTGTAGCATCTTTTTGAGCGATTCAAAAACAATGAAAGATACAATTCCTTTTTGATATCAGCCATTTTTTCAAGTAAAATTGCTCGTGCTTTTTCCCCTTTGATTGTTAATCCTAGAACTTGCGGATACTTTAATTCAAACTCGTCATCGTTTTGGCATTTTTGAATGCCTCCAGCTTTTCCTCTACCTCCTACTGGAACCTGAATTTTAATCACGAATGGATAGCCTAACTCTTTTGCATGTTTTCTACCTTCTTCAATAGCGGTTGATGCCTTACTTGATAGAAGATTAATTCCGTATTCTCTGAATAATTCTTTTGCTTGAAACTCTAGTAAATGCATGCAAACACCATCGATTTTACGGTCCTTATTAATTATGATGCTAACTTAGATGTTCTTCAAGAAAATCAATTACTTGGAAAAATCGATCACGACTTTTTCTCAACAATTCTTGCGGGAACTCTTCAATTGTAAAAACAAATTGCTGATGAAAACTTGGGACTAACACTCCACCTGATGTGACTAATTGTTCAATTACATAATCTTTGACAAGTGTGCATACAATTTCTTCGTAGGACTCTTCTTCTTCTTCTAATGTTTGTCTGTACAGTACAATTGGTTTGTTGGTCTTTGTAACAATCTCCGAGCCTTTTTTTAACAGATCCATTAAATGCTGAATTTGCCAAGCATCAAGACTAATCTGTTTTACCATGCAATGTTTACGCGTTTTTTCTATTTATTATGCCTGATTAGCTAAAAGCTAACCAGTTGGTTCATTTTTAATTAAAATAAAAGAATGTGATTTGGTTTTTATGCCATATCGAGTGCTCTAGAATGTTTTCTGGTATGTGGTCTTTCTCCAGAATATTTTCTTCTCATGTGTCCTGATGGTCTTCCATAGATTAATTCTAGGAACCATGACTCATGTTCGATCTCTTCTGCCAAAATATCTTTTGCAATATCGTATGTTGTAGGATCTTTTCCTAAAGTCATCTTGCAAACTTTATCCCAGTTAACAATTGCACCTTGTTCAGCTTTGAGACATTTTTCTAGTATTGCTTTATGATCTGTTGGATTTGCTGGAAGCTGTAAGAACTCACATCCTGACATTTTGATGAATTCTATTGCGTCATTTGGAAGAGAACCTCCTAGTTGGTATATTCTCTCAAGACATGATTCAAAGTGGCTAAGATCTTCTAGTCTAGCGTCCTCGATAATTCCTTTGAGCCCCTCTCCTTCCAAGCCTGTACAATGTGCCCTCAAATTGGTGAAATAGTAGTAGGCAGTAAATTCTACTGAAGCATTGTGAATCAATAGTTTTTTTAGTTCCTCTACATCCAAGCCATTTTGTTTTAGAACATTGATTCCAACAACTGTTGGGATTTTTGATTCGGACATATCTGTTTGATACATTATGTATTCTAATAAAAATATTGCATTTCATAAAGAATAATTTTTGTATATTAAATTTTCCAGAGTTTGGGGGAATAATGAGAATTATTGCCTATTTCTTTTCTGGAACTATTTTCATTTCTATTGTATTTCTTCTAGATAAAAGTAAGATGACCATGCACTTTGATGATATTATTTGTGTTTATTCTACTGAAATTCTTATTTTTTGACCGTCAATATCGTCGTCATTGTACTCTTTGCATGATTCTGTAAAATTTACTTGTTTTACCCTAACTAAAAATGCCAAGTCTTCTGATTTTTCTTTTATCATTTCTAATGACTCATCATCCAAATCAAGTATTGATGCAACATTGAGAATATCTGTTGGATTATATCCTCTTTCTTTTCTTAATGTTTGTAGTCTTCTAGCAACATCTTTTATCAAACCTCTTGCCATCATCTCTTTGTTTCTTGAAGTAGATATGAATACAATGTATCTGTCTCGTTTTGATACTGCAAATTCTTCACTTGCATCAAAATCTACTATAAAATCTTCTTTGTCTAATGAAATTTTTTCACCGTCGATTTCATAATTGTATTGTCCTTCTTTTTGGAGTGATGTGATAATTTCTTCTTTGTTTGTTTCTAAAAATATGTTGACGAGTTTTCCCATGTGTTGTTTTGCTTTGGGGCCTATTTTTTTCCTTTCCAACTCAACAACTGATTTTAGAGGTAAGTTGAGCTGTTTTAATTCTAAGATTTGCTCTAATCCTGAATCTTTTTCTATTTCAAAAATTGTAAATTTCTCTACATTGAGCTGTGACATTAGCAAAGGAGAAAGTGATTCTAATTTTTGTTTCTGACCTTTACTTACACAAATTAATGCTTCACTTAATGGCCATCTGCGTTTTAACTTCCCCTTCATTCTTGCAGCAGACGAAATTGAAACAATGTCTTTCATGATATCAAATGATTCTTCAATTTCTTCATTGACTAGTGTTTCTTGGTATTGCGGCCATTTATCTAGCAAAATGCTCTTTTTACAGTCAAATACTGTTTGATAGAGATATTCGCTAGTAAATGGACAAAGTGGGTGAACCAAAATATCTAATGTTTTGAGTACGTCCCTTAGGACTGCGTAGATTGCAAGTCTTCTGTTCTTTTTTGACTCGTCTTCATCCCATAACTCCCCTCTGGTAATTGGGATGTATATTTGACTTAGATTATTTATGATAAAATCATCTACTGCTTTTGCAGCTTCATGGAATTTACATGTCTCATTACGCTCTGTTATTTTTTTAATTAATTTCTGTAATTTTGATAAAAGCCATATGTCTGGTGATGTTAGCAATTTGTTTTCTTTTGCCCATGAGATTGTTTTTGTCTCATCAAAATTATCATATTCGCTATTTTGTTTAAAATACAGATGTAAATTAAACAGTGTATTAAGTACTTGATACGGTCTTGACATTAATTCGTCCGTACTGAAACTAAGTGGTTCTATTGGACTTGCCTTCCAGATAAAATAAAATCTAATCAAATCTGCGGGATATTTTTCAAGTAATTCTGCTGCGTCTATTACATTTCCTAAACTTTTGCTCATCTTGCCTCCCTTCTCATCAAGTACATGACCTTGGAACAAAAATGATTTGAATGGTGAAATTGGTCCGTTGTTTAGGATCACATTTTCTATCAAAAGAGTATATGCCCATCCTCTTGTTTGATCAATACCTTCAGTGAAAAATGGTGCGGGTATACCTTTGGAATATTCTTCATCTGTTAGAGCTGAATATGGAGCTGAACCACTATTGTGCCATGTATCTAAAACATATTCTTCTCTTTTTGTATTTGTGCTGCTACAC
>JBOGRE010000064.1:0-1935 GCA_050749345.1 Nitrosarchaeum sp.
GGATCTTACTGCTGCCCATGATTATCAAGCTAATTTTGGTTGTTCAGTTTTGCTAAACAAACTCAATTCATGGTTTGCCAAACAAGCAGTTGAAAGTTCTCAAAAACTTGGTGGTGGAATAATACCTGGAGTTCATGTACGTTCAATCACGTGGAATGAGCAAAAACAAACGTCAAACATTCAAACTGACGAATTAGAAGAATTTGAAGTCAAAGCAATAATTGCCGCAGATGGAGTAAATTCAGAAGTTGCAGAGATGGTTGGTGCTAGACCAAAATTCACACCAACACAACTGTACCAAGGAGTCAAAGTAATCATAAAACTACCTGAAGATGAAATCAACAAAAGATTTGGAATCGGTATAGATGAAGGAGCCGCACATCTGTATGCAGGAGATGTAACGCTTAATCATATTGGTGGTGGATTTCTTTACACAAATCGTGAAACACTTTCAGTAGGTGCTGTATACCATTTCGATTCACAATTATCAAATCCAACAGAACCATACACGTTGATTGATGCATTACTGAAAAATCCGATGATAAGTGAATTTATCAAGGATCAAGTTCCAGTTAAAAAAGAAATCGATAAAGGTTTACCACAAGAAGAACAACTTCGAATCAGGTTTGCAGTAGCCAAATTAATTAAAAATTGGAATGAGATTAGAGGAGCATATCTTTCATCTGGTGGAAGGGAACGTCTAATCAATTCTGGCAAATACAAGACTGTTGAGGACATACAAACAGCATTATCTTCTACTCAAAACCAAATGTCTGAAAAGTATGGCATTGTTTTTGGAACTGATTATGTAGAATTGGAATACGGGGCAAAATTGGTCCCAGATGGTAAGAGATGCAGAATGAAAAAACCATTCTTCAAAAATATTTTGTTTGTTGGGGATGCTGCAGGGAGAGGGATTTTTGTTGGTCCGAGAATTGAGGGGTTAAATGTTGGAATAGATGATGGGGTAAGAGCAGCCAATGCTGTAGCAAGAGCACTCGATAAAAATGACTTTTCTGAGAAATATCTCGGTGAATATTATTCTCAATCAATAGATGAGAGCCCATATACAATAGATATGAACCAAATTGACAAGGATTATCTCAAAATCTTCCTTGATGCAGCTAAAGACGTTCCAAGAGACATTATAGGTTCACGTTACGGTCCAATTTTAAAAATGATGTCAAGTGGAACTTTAAGGGGTATTGCTGTAAAATTTGCAAACATTCTCGGGTATGAAAGGCTTCTGCCTATGATTGAATCAGAAGATACTTACGTGAAAGTTCCAATACAACTGGCTGAACGATTAGGAGAATCTATTTCATCTTCATATTCTCCAAATATTCCTTCAATCGCAGATCGTATTGCAAAGTTAAATTATAATGACGATCATAAATCTCACATTAAGGTTCTGAAATCCGATAGTCAGTTCATGAAAAAGATGGTAATTCTGTGTCCCGCAAAGTGTTACAGTGAAGAGGGAGGAAAAGTTGTGATACAACATGAAGGATGCATAGATTGTGGTACTTGTTCACAAGAAACAGAATGGCGACATCCTAGTGGCGAAAAGGGAATTCATTATCAATACGGTTAAATTTTTTGTGAATTAGACGGTAATCTTTATGCTTTTTAGTTCATCATACAGATTCCTCATTCTAAAGTAAAACTCATCTACTGATGGAGGAATTAGTGTAAATGCAATGTAAAAATCCTCTGCTTCTCTAATGTATCTTTTAACTTTGTCATTTTTTGGTAACTGGGAAACAAAACTCATGTTGTTTAATCTATCAGCAAGTTTGATTATCTTGACATCATAAGATGATTTTACAATATTGGTACAATATTCTCGAAATCTAACATGTTCGCGTATCTTTTCATCATATTGTTGATATGTTTCTATAGGAATTGCTTTCAAATTTGCTGCAACATTATAGG
>JBOGRE010000065.1:0-5347 GCA_050749345.1 Nitrosarchaeum sp.
CAACAACCTACTGAATCTGAATTAAAAAAACTACGGGAGTATCTTAAGGAAATGCCCCTTGATGATATTCTCTCTGGTCTAAAGTTTGCCAAAAATCGATGGTCTGCAAAAGATGCTGGCACACTAAAAGTTGGAAGAAAAAGCATTATTCAAAAAGAAGTCCATTCTGTTACATCCGAACAAGCTCAATGGAGATTAAAAAATTGGAAAATGATGATTGCCAACTATCGTCGTAGAGGATATAGTTATCCAACAATATCCAGAATTAAAAAAATTTTAATTCAAAAAAGTAAAAAGAAAATAAAATAGTCTTAGATATTGATCAGATTAAAACATCGGATGTTCTTTGAACAATTTGGTGTTTTAAACTGTCTGGGATGTCTGGTATTGATGATTTTGTTTGACCTGCAATTACTGAATGTGCTTCTTCTAGAATTGCTAGTGAATCTGCACTGGTAACGCTTCCTGTATTCATCAAGTTACTTCCTTGAATTGAAGATCCCATCATTACATCTCCCAATATTTCTGACAAGTCTTGCATTGATGAGGTGCCGTCTGTCATTATTCCAGTGAGTGATGGACTTAATCCCTTAATTATTGACATACATGGACTAAGCGTTACTACAACATCACCAAGTTCTGATACTGTATTGAGTCTTAATTGAATTTGCTCCATTGCAAGTTTTGCCCCGCTCACCATGTTTTTCATCTTTCTTACCTGACCAAGTTCATTTGCATATGCTTGAGCATATGCATTGTTGTGTGATTTTTGAGCATTGACCACCTTTTCAAAAATTCCCGCATCTTTAATTTTTAATTTTTCTGTAATTCCTTCTAATTTGCTAATTTGAAATTGTAATTTTCTTTGTGCCTCTTCTATTCTCATTTTTAATGGAATGTCTGGTTTTACTCTATTCATTACTCTTTGAGAAATGCTTTCTCCTTCTGCCTTATTCCATGAGTTACTTATCAAATCCTTATTTCCTCATTAATGATGTGAAATTTTGTTTTAAATGAATTTGTCCCTAGTGTATGCGTAACCACAGTAACATGGGGGTTTGGTTACATATCAATCAAAAGTGGATAGGTGTATTTGAAATTCTGTATATCTGATTTTGATTTCAAGTACGTAAGATGAAATCTTTTTTCTGCTCAGATGTTATAGTCCTAAATTTGATACTGTAACTTGTTATCCAAATCAATCTCTATCTCATAATCTTCATTTAATATTGATAATGCATCAAAAAATATTTTCAGTGGAGCACTGACCGTGTTTACTTTTTTTGTATTGCAGTTTGATTGTGTCTTTTTCTGATTCCAAATCATATCCTCTTCAAAATTCTTCCAAATCTTGTCATGTGTAAAGACATTTCATTTTTATCTAGGTTAGAATTATTTTTAGCATGAACAAGCGTTTTATCCTCGTAGGTATTGTTTTAGGCATTATTGTTACACTGGCTGTCTTGATTGGTTCACCAGCTATTGGCGGCTTTGATATGTTCAGATAATAATATTTTAGGTTATTCATATGTTTAAATCTAGAAATAAACTATTGACCTCATAAATTATTTATTGATCATCATGTTCCACTCTTTTGTTGAAGAGTGTAATTATAGTTGATGATGATGAAGATACACGTGATGCATTATCTGATCTTCTTGAATTCTACGGAATTAATGTACTTGCAAAGGCGATAAATGGATACGATGCGGTAGAGAAATTTTCTAAATATAAACCAGATGTTGTATTGATGGATATGATGATGCCAGAATATGATGGCTTTTATGGATTAAAACATATTAAAAATATTGATCCAAATGCCAAAATAATAATAATAACAGCTGATCAAAGTGAAGAAACACGTATGAAACTAAAAAAAATACAGCATGACATGATTCTTCTTAAACCAATTGATACTGAAAAACTAGTTAAAATGATTAATGCGTAGATTTTTTTGGTAGTGTTATTGTAAATGTAGTTGGATTATTTTTTACTGTTATTTTCCCATTGTGTTGTTCTATGACATTTTTACAGCTTACTAATCCTAGCCCCGTTCCAGTTTGTTTTGTTGTGTACAGTGGTTCAAAAATCACATTTATGTTATTTTCCTCAACTCCTGTCCCTGAATCTATAATGTCTATAATTACTTGGTTTTCCTCATCTTGAATCTTTATTTCTATATTACCTGCATTGCCATTTATTGATTCAATAGAATTTCTTATCAAATTTGAAAAAACTATTTCCAATTTTCCATCATCTACATTAACTTGTGTATCATTTTCTGGCATCTTGATCGTGATATTTGTTGGCATTGAAATTCCATCGATTGAATTTTTAATACATGTCAACATAGATGTGTTATTTTTTTTAATTGGAGTTTGCTTAACATAATTAAGAACGTCATTAATTTGATTGGTCATACGTATTATTGCCTTATTGATTCGCTCTATGGCTTCTTTATCCTGCTCCGAAAATTTGTCCTTATTTCGTAACATTGTGATTTCTACTGAACCTTTGATTACACCTAACGGATTTCGTAAATCATGAGATAATCTTGCAGCAAGCTCGCCTATCGCAGATAATCTCTCTGTTTTAATCAATTCATTTGATAATTCTTTGATTTTTATGGATTTGATCTCACCTGCTTTAGTCAGTTTTGAGTTAAGTATTACTATGATACTAGAGAAAACAACAAGCAATGTAATTAAAACTAGAGAGAAAAATAACATAAAATCACTATTTGGACTTATATTCCAAAAATAGTTTAATGCAATAAGAATTGCAATTGTTGTAATTATGATAAGCACTAGTACTATGTTTATTGCATCATAAGTGTTTGTCCTTTCTGTTTGATATTGTGTATCCTCATCTTGTGTTATGTTGTACTCGGTTTTTTTAGATTTGTAAATTGAATTGTATATTGTAAAAGCCCATATTAAATAACTAGTTAGCCATAAAATATCTACCGGGTGACCATCGTAATACGTATCATAAATTACTAGAAATAAAAATATGTCATCTGCGATAATGAAAATTATAATTCCTGCCAATATCATTATCCAAAATGAATTTTTTTCTCCTCGCATTGAAAGCAAAATTGCAATTATTGCTGGAATTAACAATATTGAATCTACTATTGGATAAATAATTGCAACGGCTATTTCAAAAAATTTAGTTTCTGAATTTGATTGAAATGTAATTACCAACATTGGAATTAAAACTAGTACTGCAATTCCAATGGCACCGATTAGGTCTGTTTTCTTAATTTTATTTTTTAGTGGTTTTAAAAATATGATCAATGAAATAAACATGAAAATAGGTGCTAAGATATAGAAAAAGTCTGCAATCGAAGGATATGGGTCAATTCCTAAAACATGTTGGTATAAATTCCAAGTTTCTTCAGCTGCAAACCATAAGATAAAAGAAAAAACTAAAAAGTAAAGAGATTTTTTTGAAATTTCATGTATTTTATCTGCTCTTGATAATGCCCAAATGGATAAAATCAAGAGTGTACCTAGAGTTACGGTGTAGATTGGCAATGAAATATAATTTGAAAAATATTCTACGCTTACAAAACTATTTGCTGTGTATAATAGTGTGATAATGGAAATTATACTAATAAATGCAATTTTTATTCTGTCTATTTTTTTTGATTTTTTTACTATTTCCAACTTTAATTAGAATGCCTCGTTTTGAATTTGTTATATGTAATGATATAATATTTTAGACGTTGAACTCTGATTTTTGAATCAATGTTTTGAATTTTTTAGAGGCTTGCTCAAAAATAGCAAGTGTGGTGTTGATATCTTCCCCAGATAACCACGCGGTAATTGATATTCTCAATCTTGCTTTGTTTTTAGGTACAGTTGGATATCGTATAGGGTGGACAAATACTCCTCTTTTAAAGAGGAATTCCCCAAAATCCATTGCTATTTTTTCTTTACCTATGACAATTGGGATAATGTGTGTTTTTGAATCAATTTGATATCCTATTTGTCTCAAACCTTTAGAAAATAGAATTATGTTATTTTCTAGCTTTTTTCTTTGTTTTTCTCTATTTGATTCAAATCTTTTCAATGAATATTCAACTAAAAATGATGGAAGTGCCGAAGTGTAGATAAAAGATTTTGATTTGTTTATGCACAAGTCTATTACATTGCTCTGTGATGAAGCATATCCTCCAAATGATCCTAGGCCTTTACTTAGACTGCTAATATACAAATCGATTTTTTTGGTGACATTAAAGTAATTTGGAGTTCCTTTCCCATCAGTTCCAACAACAAAATCTCCATGTGCATCATCAAGTATAATGATTGCTTTTGATTTTCCTACAACCTCTGTAATCTCTTTTAGTTTTGAAAAATCTCCATCCATACTAAAAATTCCTTCAGTGATAACAAATTTGTTTTTGCCTTTTTGCTTGAGTTTTTTATTTAAATCATCTATATCGTTATGTTTGTAAATTGAAATTTTTGCTCCTGCAAGCTTACATGATTCAATTATACTTACATGATTTAATTCGTCACTTAAAATCAAATCTCCTTTTTTTGCAATTGCGGTAATTGAACCTAAATTTGCCATGTATCCCGTAGGATAAATCAAGCTTGCTTGCTGTGATTTATGTTTTGTAAGTTTATCTTCCAGTATCTTATATGACTCATCATTTCCTGAAATTAGCCTAGAACTTGATTGCATTTGTTTTATTTTTATTTTTGTGACTGGCATCCCCAAATAATCATTTGAACAAAGATTTAGTAATTTTTTTCCATTGATTATAATGTATGCTTGATTTGATTTGCCATATCTTAGTTTTCTATAAAGATTATTTTGTTTTATTTGCTCTAATTCCAAATCAACAAAATTTAGTTTATTATTCAAAATCAACTATTTTGAATTAAAATTAGCATGCGTAAATTCTTTTCCCATTTTGTTATTTTTTAACTAACAATTCATAACTTGCATTGACATCATAACACTCACAATACGCATGAATAAACAACTAGGTTCAAGATTTGCGGTAAATTTTACAACTTCATAACATATGAAATAATTGATTTGGATAACAGCGTAGAAAAAATGTTAGGGGATCAAAACCATATTTTTGAATTAGATATAAAAAATCAAAATTTCGAATAAAGAAATCATATGTTGATGTATTATGACCATGAATTAAGATCACATTGTAACAAAATCTTGTGTGAAAATTATTTTATGATTAATAGTCTATTTTTCAATTAGGGAAATATTGTTGCTCTTTTCATAAAACTTGTTATCTGTGAATTATGTGCTTGTAATTTTTCCCGTATGTACATAATATGAAAAATACTGTTGCTTTAAGCTTCTAACC
>JBOGRE010000066.1:0-2329 GCA_050749345.1 Nitrosarchaeum sp.
AAATGATTCCCATTAGAATGATCAATGAAATGACGATTATGTAATTCACAACTTGTTGATCATTGAACTAAACAAAAAGCATTATGATATGCATCGGATTCTTAGACAAAATTATGGACATTTCTCACTATTTGACAATTTGAAATTATATTTTGTTTTTTTTGAATTCTTCATTTCCACCTTTTTCATACTGGTATAATTAGTGACATTTCTCGACCTTTGTCTATATTCCCCGCGCGTTATGTACCTGAACCAATTTGAACCGAATTTGTAGGCCAGAACATTTTGACCAAATTATCTCTCTGAGCTTAACTGATTATCTCCAATATGTTCTCAATAAAATTGAAGTTTTAGGTAATTGGAATGAAAGTATCTTCATTTAGTATAAAAAAGCCTTAGTAAACAGCTAGTACATAGGAGTCTATAATTTGGATGAAGAAATAAAAAAAGAAATACGAAAAATAGCACTACAAAATGCATTTGAGCATGAGGGAAAAACTCAGGAAAAAATTGTACTAGCAAAAATTCTTGGAACAAAACCAGAATTTAGATCTAAAGTAAAAGAAATTGTTGGTGATATTACAGATATTGTTTCTGCAGTTAATCAAACCTCATTAGAGGAACAAAGAAAGGAAATAGAAGAAAATTTTCCAGAAATTTTAATTCCAAAAGAAAAAATTGAGGAAAGAGAAGGATTACCTCCATTAAAGTGGGCAGAGCAAGGAAAAGTCATAACAAGATTTCCACCAGAACCTAATGGATATCCACACATAGGTCATGCTAAAGCAGCTATTATTAATGCAGAATATGCAAAGATGTATGATGGCAAATTTATTTTAAGAATGGATGATACAAATCCAGAAGCTGAAAGAATGGAATATCACGCTGCAATTAAAGTTGGACTAGATTGGCTAGGAATCAAATTCGATATAATAAAAAATACTTCAGATGATATGGAATTATTTTATGAAAAAGGAATTGAATTGATCAACTCTGAAAAAGCTTACGTTTGTACTTGTAAAAGAGACGACATAAGCAACAATAGAAAGGAGAGAAAAGTGTGCAAGTGTAGTCGAGGGAACATTAAACAAAATATTCAAGGTTGGGAGAAAATGTTTGATAAATATAAACCGGGAGATGCAATTGTAAGATTTCGTGGAGATATGAAAGCAGATAATGCAGTAATGCGAGATCCGGTACTATTTAGAATAATTGATGAGAAACACTATACATTGGGAAACAAATATCGTGTTTGGCCAAGTTATGATTTTGCAGTAGCAATTGAAGATAGTAATGATGGAGTTACTCATGCATTTCGTTCAAAGGAATTTGAATTAAGAAAAGAGCTAATTGATGCCATTTTAGATGCACTGAATATGCGAAAACCATACCAGGATTTCTTTTCTAGGCTCGAATTCAAGGGAATGCCCATTTCTAAAAGAATCCTCAAGCCATTGATAGAAGAAGGAAAAGTGTCATGGTATGATGATCCAAGATTACCTACATTAGAATCACTCAGAAGAAGGGGCATTAAACCAGAAGCAATAAAAAAATTCATCCTATCTTTAGGAGTAACTAAAGCAAATACTTTAGCACCATTTGATGCACTTGAATCATTTAATAGAAAATTTGTTGATACAGATAGCATAAGATTATTCATGGTGAGCAAACCAAAAAAACTTACAATTAAAAAATTACCATTCTCATTTGTAGAAATTCCAAATCATCCAACAAGAGATATGGGAAAAAGAAAAATCAATTTAGATGAAAATGTCTATATTTCAGGAGAAGATATTGAAAATATCAAAGAAGGTACTCAGATTAGGCTTTTAGGATTAGGTAATGTTGTAATATCAAAGATCAATGGAGAATTAGAGGGAGAATTCATAGAAGAAGAAAATACTGTAGATATACAAAAAATTCAATGGGTTCCACAAAAAGATGCTCATGTAATCAAAATTCTCATTCCAAAACAATTGTTTATTGATGACAAATTTAATGAAAATAGTTTAGAAGAACTAGAGGCTTATACAGAGGCACATTACTTACAATTAAAAGATGGAGATGAAATTCAATTTGTCAGATTTGGGTATTGTAGAAAAGATTCACAGAATCAAGCAATTTTTACACACAAGTGAGTGAGAAAATTATGAAGATAGCTCGACTATTATATGAAAATAGTGAGACATATGGTTTTGTAAAAGATGATAAAGTTGCAACAAAGGATGAAATAACATATCAAACAGGAGTTCCAATTCCTCAAAGCATCAAAGATTTTCTTTTTGATGGATGGTATGATGAAATAAAACATAAGATGTTTAAACTTAAT
>JBOGRE010000067.1:0-10463 GCA_050749345.1 Nitrosarchaeum sp.
GATATTGGCTCATCGCCAATTGTGATAACTCGAATGTCTCTTGGTGGTCTTTTTATCAATTCTTGAAGATAGAAAATTCTGTCATGTGGATTATCTGTAATATCCCTGATCTCAAATAATGCATCAGCTGTATCTTTATCTTTTAGTTGCATCACTCCTCTGCCCCAGCTTCCTATTACTGGTTTAATCACAAGAGGAAATCCAACTTTTTCTATATTTTCTGATGCACTTTCACTTGAAAATGAAAAATATGTCTTTGGTGTAGGGACATTATGTTTTTTTAAAAGTAGAGTCATAAACAATTTATTTCCACATTGATTTGCAACTTGAAATTTGTTGAGTACTGGCACGTCCATAAATTCAAGACTAGCAGTAAAGTGGAGTCCTCTAAAATAACTGATACATCTTTCTAAAACAACATCTCCAAAATCAAAATCAATTCTTTTACTATCTGTACTGATTTGGGTAGTTTTAGCATCTAACATTACTGCATCGTGACCTAGATCTAATGCCGCTTTTTCAAGCATCTTTTCTTCCGTTCTTAGGCGATCAAATACAATACAGATTTTTGACATTACTCTCCCCAGTCTTCGCCTACACTTTCTGCTTGTTTTAGCTCAACAGTAGATCCACTTTTTTTTGCGATCTCAAAGTCGGCGCCACAATCAGGACAGGAGATGATCTCTCCTACAGAGGCATCGTCTGGGATGTTAAGAGTTGCATCGCATTCTTGACAGTTCATGTTTTTGTTGACATTTTCTTTTGTAATTTATTAGCTTCTGTTGATTGAATTCCCCACAATTCTACAAATCCTTTTGCCAATCTTTGATCAAAAGTTGATTCTGCACCATAAGTGGCGATCTTATGACTATATAGTGAATATTCTGATTTTCTTCCCACAACACGAATGCTTCCTTTGAAGAGCTTTAGTTTTACAGTTCCTGATACTGGTTTTTGCGATGTTTGAATAAACGCATCTAGATCTTGTTTTAGTGGATCTTGCCATAATCCTGAATATACAAGATAGGCCCACTCGTCATCAATAACTGATTTAAATTTATTTTCATGTTTTGTGTGAACCATTTTTTCTAAATCTGCATGAGCTTCAATAAGACATATGGCTCCTGGAGTTTCATAAACCTCGCGAGATTTTATTCCAACTACTCTGTCTTCAATATGATCAACAATTCCTACTCCTGCTTCTCCTGCTTTTTTGTTTACATACTCGATTAATTTTATAGGTTCGAGAATTTTTCCATCAACTGCAACTGGTATTCCTTTTTCAAATTTGATTTCTATATATGTCGGCTTGTCTGGTAAATTTTTTGTTTTTACCCAAATGAATGCATCTTCAGGAGGTTCGTTGTAGGGATCTTCTAACACCCCACCTTCAATCGCACGTCCCCATAAATTTTGATCAATGCTGAATCTTTTTGCCACTGAATCAATCTCAATTCCATGTTTTTTTGCAAATTCTAATTCTGTTACTCTGTCTAAATTCTTGTCTCGAATTGGTGCAATGATTGGTAAATCAGAACCAGAACGTAATGTGATGTCAAATCTTACCTGATCATTTCCTTTACCTGAACATCCGTGAGCAAGTGATGATACTTTTTCTTTCTTTGCAATTTCTAAAACTTTTTCTGCAATTAATGGTCTAGCCAATGCAGTTGCTAGACAATATTTCTTTTGATAAAGTGCATTTGCCTTAATTGATGGAAAAATAAAATTTTCAACAAATTCTTTTCTTGCATCTATGTTGTAATGTTTTTTTACTCCAAGTTTTTTTGCTTTTGCTTCAATTTTTTTCTGATCATCCCCTTGACCAACATCTACAGTTACTGTTATGACTTCCATGTCATATTCTTCTTGAAGATATTTTACTACGACTGATGTATCTAATCCTCCTGAAAACGCAAGAATTCCTCTTTCAGTCATAAAACACATTTTCCCGTCGTATTTTGGAATTTATCTTTTGTGATACGCTGAAAATCAAAAATGTCTTCTGATTTTCATCTAACTAGCTTGAGCTAAAATTCGATGATTATTTAACCGCCAAAATATAACGCTGTTTTATGAAAAAGCGTCTAGCAATTTTTGCAGGAATTGTAGGTGTAATGTTGATAGTCGCTGTTGGAATTATGGCAAATTCTGGTGTAACTACGCATGAAAACAAGATTAGAGTAGCATATTATCCCAACATAAACCACGCCGTCCCCATTGTAGGAATAGAAAAAGGAATATTTCGAGAACAAATTGGAAATGATACAATTATTGAACCCGTATTGTTTGAATCTGGACCTCAGGTAATAGAATCTCTTTTTGCCGACTCGATTGATATTGCATATGTTGGTCCTGGGCCAGCAATAAACGGGTTTTTAAAATCTGAAAATCACAATATAAAAATTTTATCTGGTGCTGCAAGTGGTGGGGTTAGTTTTATTGTTCATCCTAATTCCAAAATTAATTCTGCTGCTGATTTTGAAGGAAAAAGAATTGCAGCACCTCAAATAGGAAACACACAAGATGTTTCATTGAGAAGCTATCTTTCTGAGAATGGATTAAAACCAGCTGAAAAAGGTGGTTCTGTTACTGTCTTCAATTTATCTAATTCTGATATTTACACATTATTTGCAAAAGGCGATATTGATGCTGCATGGGTTCCTGAACCCACTGCTACAATATTGGTACAACAATTAGATGGTAAAAGATTGTTTAAAGAAGAAAAACTTTGGCCTGAGAATAAATTTGTATCCGTACTGTTAGTTGCTAGAGAAGAATATGTAAATCAACATCCTGATCTGATAAACAAATGGCTTGAAGCAAATCAACAAACCATAAACTGGATAAATTCTAATCCAGAACAAACTAAAATCACTTTTGTTGAATTCATGAAAAAAGAAACTGGTAAATCTCTTTCTGGTGGTCTGATTGATGAAGCATTTTCTAATTTACAAATCACATCTGATCCTGTTGTTAGTTCGATTCACACATTTGCTAAAAGGGCAGATTCCCTTGGTTATTTAGGAAGACATGGATATAGTTTGGACGGAATTTTCTTTGACATAACTTCAAATTCCCAATCACCGGAGGTTTTAGTAAATCATGACAAAACTTGAGGCTAAAAATATTGTAAAGTATTTCAAACATGACAGTCACCGTCTCAAGGCTTTAGGTGGTGTGAATCTACAAATTGAAGATGGTGAATTTGTCTGCTTAGTGGGGCCATCTGGATGTGGTAAATCCACTTTTTTACGAATTGTTGCAGGTTTAGAAACTCCAGATGAAGGTGAAATTCTCTTTGATGGAAAACCAGTCACAACTACAGGTCCTGAAAGAATTATGGTTTTTCAAGAGGGTGCACTATTTCCATGGTTGAAAGTACAGGATAATGTAGAATTTGGCTTAAAGATGGCAGGAATTCCAAAAGAAGAACGAGCACAGATATCCAAACGATATTTGGATATGATGCAATTAACAAAATTTGCTGATTCCTATACATATCAACTTTCAACTGGAATGAAACAAAGAGTAGCAATAGCTAGAGCACTTGTCATGGATCCTGATGTGTTGTTAATGGATGAGCCATTTGCGGCACTTGATGCACAAACAAGAGACTTGTTGCTAGTTGAAATGCAATTGATTTGGGAAAAAACCAAAAAGACAATTCTATTTGTAACTCATAATGTTACCGAAGCTACAGTACTTGGAACTAAAGTTGCAGTATTTAGTAATAGACCTTCTATAATTAAAAAAATAATAAATATTGACTACAAACGACCACGACTTGTAGAAGATCAGAATCTTTTTCCACTTCAACAAGAAATTTTATCTGAATTACGACCTGAGGTAAAGAAAAACTAAGTGATATTTTATGAAAAAAAACACTCTGGCAAAACAAATTATATTTTACATAATACTTGTAGCTATTTGGCAGCTTATCTCAATGACAAATATCTGGCCCAATAATCTTTTTCCTTCTCCATATGAAGTAGCTGAAGATTTAGTATATACTGCATCTGATGGAAGTTTATTCTTTGGAATAGGAACCAGTATTTTGAGATTGATAATTGGGTTGGCAATTGCAATAGTTGTTGGGATGATGCTTGGAATTTTTATGGCAAGAGTAGAGATTGTAAATCAAACCATAGGTTCATTGGTTTTAGGATTACAATCAATTCCCTCTGTTGCTTGGGTGCCTCTTGCAATACTTTGGTTTGGATTGACAGACGGCGGAATCATCTTTGTTACTGCGATTGGTTCCATGTTTGCAGTGACAATTGCTACCTATACTGGAGTCAAAAACATCAATCCACACTATATTGAGGCTGCAAGAAATATGGGTGCAAAAGGAACTCAGCTGGCCATGTATGTCTTAATTCCTGCGGCATTTCCATATTTGATTTCTGGCTTCAAACAAGGTTGGGCTTTTGCATGGAGAGGAGTAATAGGTGCTGAATTGCTATTTTCATTTCTAGGATTGGGATTTTTGCTTAACGTAGGACGACAACTAAATGACATCTCTCAAGTATTTGCAATAATGTTGGTGATTATGATGGTTGGCATTGCAATTGATGGAATAATTTTCAAGAGAATTGAAAATAAAGTCATGTCTAGATGGGGATTGCGTTAGGTCTTTACTATGATTTTATTTTTAGTGACATTATAAATCAACGATAGTTATTGCAATTGCAAAATACATCACAAACAAATAATCAAATGGAAAATTAATTACCCTATGATTAATGGTTCTATAACAGATCCAATTGAGATAGTTGAGATAAAAATTCCAGTCTATGTTGACCGTAGATTATTTTCGATTAAATGAAATCTTTCTTCAAAATACAATAAAGTCCAATAATACCAACAAGTGTCATGAATGGCAAATGCCATTCACCGGTGCCAATTAACCTGATTATGTGAATGATCTTTCTCAAAAGAGTTAAACTGTATGGAAACACTCTAAAAATAAATTGGTACAAAAAGAGCCATTTCTCACTGCATTACAAAAAAAAATCTTGCTTTTTGATGGGGCAATGGGAACTGAGATTCAAAAACATAATCCTACACCTGAAGATTTCCCAAACAATCAAGATGGTTTTAATGATGGTTTAGTCTTAACACGTCCAGAATGGATTAAACAAATTCATCGAAATTATTTAGATGCAGGTGCTGACTGTATTGAAACCAACTCATTTGGTTCAAACAAAATAAAACTAGATGAATATGGTTTTGGTAGTCAAACAGTAGATTTCAACAAAAAAATAGCTCAATTAGCAGTTGAAGTTTGTTCAGAGTATACTGACAAACCTCGATACGTAATTGGTTCAATGGGACCATCCGGTTATCTTCCAAGCTCAAACGATCCTGATTTGGGACAAAAACCTCTCGATGAAATTAAAACGGCATTTGAATTGCAATCTGAAGGTCTAATTCTTGGTGGAGTAGATGCTCTTTTAATTGAAACAAGTCAGGATATATTGGAAGTAAAACTTGCTATTGAAGCATGTCATAATGCGATAAAAAAAATTGGAAAAAAAGTTCCAATTATTGTAAATACTACTTTGGATCAATATGGAAAAATGCTACTTGGAACAAATATTCAAGCTGCATACACAACTGTATCTGATATGGGTATTGATGTTTTTGGTTTGAATTGCTCCACAGGTCCAATTGAAATGACTTCAAGTATTAGATGGCTTGATGAGCAAAATGAGCATAATCTATTGGTAGTTCCTAATGCTGGTATGCCTGAAAATCAGGGTGGACAAGCAGTATACAAGATGACTCCTGAAAAAATGGGTGAAGTGTTAGATGATTTTCTTAAACAGTACAAAAAAGTTCGAATAATCGGTGGTTGTTGTGGAACAAATCCTAAACATATTGCCATACTGAGAAAAGTAATTGACGAAAAAGCTTATTCTATCAAGGGTTAAGTATTTAGAAAAACTGAGGAGACTCTATCACATTGACTATTCCTAGAGTTAGCTCTGCACTTAAAGCAGTTGATTTGAAGCAATTTCCACCACCTCTGATTATTGGAGAGAGAATCAACACACAAGGTTCCAAAAAAGCAAAACAGCTTGTACTCAATGATGATTATGATGGATTAGTTGATTTGGCAAGAATTCAGGTAGAAGATGGTGCGCACTGTCTTGATGTTTGTGTTGCCACTACTGAACGAGCTGATGAGCGTCAATTCATGCTAAATCTTGTTAAAAAATTAAGCTTGGAAATTGATGCACCACTTGTAATTGATTCTACAGACCCTGATGTGATAGAAGCAGCTGTAGAACAAATTCCTGGAAGACCTATAATTAATTCAATTAATCTTGAAGGGAATGGAAGCAGATTTGAAAAACTTGCACCGTTAATGGCAAAGTACGGTTTACCTGCAATTGCATTATGTATTGGACCAAAAGGTATGGCAAAAACACCTCAAGAGAAAGTTGAAACTGCAGAATTACTCTATGAAACAGGAAAAAAATATGGATTAAAAATTGAACAATTTATTTTTGATGTTCTGACATTTACACTTGCTACTGGAGAAGATGAGTTCCTAGATGCAGGAAAAAACACACTGGAAGGTATTCGACTCGTCAAAGAAAAATTCCCAAACTCATTTACCACTTTGGGATTAAGTAATATTAGTTTTGGATTATCTCCATATGCAAGAAAAATTCTTAATTCTATATTTTTGCATCATGCAGTAAAATCCGGACTGGATATAGCTATTGTAAATTCAAAAGAAATAATTCCTTATGGGGAAATTGATGCAAAAGAAAAAAAATTGGCTGAAGATCTAATCTTTAATATTCATCCAAATGCATTATCTGAATTAATTATTTATTTTGAAAAGGCAGGTACACAAAGTAACAGTACTTTAAAAAAAATGGATGTAGATCCAACATGGCCTCCTGGAAAACGTGCAAACTTTAGAATTGTAAATAGACTAAAAGATGGAATTCAAAACGATGTTGTTTCTGCCATTGCAGAAAAAATAAACAAAAATGAAATTATTGAAGATCATGACGGTATTCTTTCTCTAAATGCCTCTCCTGCAATTACCCATGATGGGGCGATTAGAACACTAAATGAAGATTTACTTCCTGCAATGAAGGAAGTCGGTGATAAATTTGGCTCAGGCGAATTAATTCTGCCCTTTGTTCTTAAATCCGCTGAATGTATGAAGGCAGCAGTAGGAGAATTAGAAAAATATCTGATTAAAGAAGAAGGGTTGTCTAAAGGAAAGATTGTAATTGGAACCGTCTATGGTGATGTTCATGATATTGGAAAGAATTTGGTAAAAACTATTTTTCAAAATAATGGTTATGCTGTTTATGATTTGGGAAAGCAAGTACCACTACAAAAATTCTTAGATAAAATTGATGAAGTAAAACCTGACGCTCTTGGTTTATCTGCACTTTTGGTATCTACATCAAAACAGATGCAGTATTTTGTTGAGTATGCAAGAAAAAACAACATGAGTATTCCGATTTTATGTGGTGGTGCTGCAATCAATAGTAATTATATCAACAGAATCGCAAAAGATGGTGGTATCTATGAACCTGGAGTATTTTATTGTAATACAATGTTTGAAGGTTTGAAAACAATGGATACACTAGTATCAAATGAAAAACCTAAATTTTTATCACAATGGAAAGAAAAACTTGAAAGTTGGAAAGAAAGATCTACTGCTGTTATTGACACTTCAAATCTTCCAAAAAGTGACATCAAACCTGTAGTCCCACCGATTCCTCCAAAAATTGGAGAGCCAATTAGATTGAAATCTGATCAAATCAAAATGGGCGAAGTATGGGAATTGATTGATAAAAAATCACTATTCAAATTATCTTGGGGTCTACGTGGAAAAGCAGGTGCTGAATCTGAAGCAGATCATGACATATCACTAAATGAATGGAAAATTCGAATAATCAGAGAAAAATTATTTGAACCAGAAATCGTATATGGTTTTTTTAAATGTCACAATAAAGATGGAAAGCTAAAAGTCGATAATCCTAATGGTGAAAGTGTTGAGTTTGATTTTCCACGTTCTTCCAAATCTAGTCATCTTTGTCTTACTGATTATTTTGGAGAAGATGATGTTGTTGCATTTCAAGCAGTTACGGTTGGAAGCAAAGTTTCAGATATTATAGAAAAATGGAATAAAGAAGACAAGTATGCCGATGCATACTATTTGCATGGCTTGGCAGTCGAAGTAGCTGAGGCATTAGCAGAGTGGATAAACCGTAAAATAAAATCTGAATTAAAACTTGGAGAAAAAGGAGGACTAAGATACAGTTGGGGTTTTCCAAGCTGTCCTGATGTATTACAACATAATTTAGTTTGGAAGATACTACGCCCGGAAAAATCTGGAATGACATTAACTGAATCTGGGCAAATTATTCCAGAACAATCAACGGCAGCAATTGTAGTGCATCATCCTGAATCGCAGTATTTTGTACTTTAGATCTTCTGCAATGTTTCTTTTGCAAATGCAAAATCATTAGGTGATGTAATTAACACGTCTCCTGCAATATTGTGAATTTGTTTGATAAAATTAGCAGGATTTTCTTTGTAACCGGACCAGTCTAATTCCAAAAACTTCGCAGAACTCTCGTTTTTTTCTGTAGGTAGCAAAACACATGGAATAATTCTAAAACCACTTGATCTTAATTTATCAGAAATTCTTTGTACTTGTTCTGTTGAATGAATTACCTGTGTCATAAAACCCTTCGGCGCAGCAGTAATTTTTTTTTGAATTTTTTCAAAGTTAGGATTACTAGGTAAAGATAAGAAAAAATTCATTTTCTTACCATAACCCAATTCGTTTAGTTGCTTAACGACACGACTTGGAATCAAACCTAAATCTATTGGATTTTCTTTTGACGGATCACCTTTTAGAACGAGAATTCCGTCCAATCCAATTTCTATTGATTCTTGTACTATTTGTTTAATCAAATCCATGTCTTTGTCTCTTACACGCATACTGATTGTAATTTGTAAATTCGGATGATTTGTTTTCAACAATTTTCCTGTGGTTAACGCTGAAATTCGGTTAGTTCCCAAAACCGAATCTGTTACATGAATGCCATCACACGACGTACTGATATCTGAAACTCTTTGTAAAAGTTTTGATAATAATGAATTTATTTCGTCATCTGATGATTTAATACCTTCTATGATCTTTGGTGGATTTATTTCGTAGATAACCGCCATAAATAATCTCAAATTTGACTTGATTAAAACCTTTAAACGCAAACTCAATAAAATAGATAATCGCTATAATCATAGTGGACTTGAAATTATTACGATCTTCACTTTCAAGTAAAATTGATCCTATCTTAGAACACTATGGAACAAATAAGCTTGCATCCATACTTGTTGTGATTTATGGTCAAGACCCAATTATCGTGATGACTGAAAAACCAAAACATCTAAAGTTGCATGCTGGGGAAATTTCATTTCCAGGTGGAAAATTCGATCCAACTGATTCTGATCTTTTAGAAACTGCATTGCGTGAGACTAGAGAAGAAATAGGTCTAAAAATTTTAAAAAACCAAGTAATAGGACAATTAGAACCTGTTGTGACTCTTAATTCTGGTTTTACCATTTTACCATTTGTTTCCATAGTTGATGAAATCACGTCACTTTCAGCAAATTATGAAGTAGAAAATATACTTCACATTCCTCTCAACTCTTTTTTAAAGACAATGGCAGATGATCCTAATCCTACTCACAAAAGAATTCAAGAAATGTACACCTTTGAATATCAAAATAAAATTATTTGGGGTGCGTCTGCAAGAATTCTAAAACAAATAGTAAATCGCCTAAATCCCTGAGATTCATTTAAAAAGAGCTCATCGTGCCTGAAAATTATGGCTGCACGCAAGTCCTCTCCAAGAAAAATTCGTCTGATGAAAAAGACAAGACAGGCCGTACCTGTACCAGCTTGGATTATTCTAAGGACAAAAAGAACCGTTAGGTCAAATCCAAAACGTAGAGCTTGGAGATCAACTGATGTGGAGGTTGGCTAGTTGTCTCAAGAATTAGAAAGAGTCTATACTATCAATTTGGGCAAAGTTTTACTTTCCGTAGATACACATCGTGCACCACGAGCTATTAACATGATTAAGGAATTCGCTCGTCATCATATGAAAACAGAAGACATTAGGATTGAAGAAGATCTTGCTCATCAAGTTTGGTCAAAAGGAGTTAGAAGTCCTCCAAGAAAAATTAGAGTAAGAATGAGTAAAACTGATGAAGGATACGTTTTAGTTTCTCCATATACTGATGAAAAAGAATCGAAAGAAACACCATCTAAAGAAGTAAAGAAAGATTCATCTAAAGTAAAGAAAGATTCCTCTAAAGAAGTAAAAAAAGAAGCACCATCTAAAGAAGTAAAAAAAGAAGCACCATCTAAAGAAGTAAAAAAAGAAGCACCATCTAAAGAAGTAAAAAAA
>JBOGRE010000068.1:0-8551 GCA_050749345.1 Nitrosarchaeum sp.
GATTAAGTGTTTTAAAAAATATGAAAGTTATTCATGACTTGTTTGCCAAGTTTGATTAAATTGTTTTATAGCTTCTTGATATGCTTTAATTGAATCATCACCAGAAGTTTTTAGAAACTTTTCCCACTGTTCATTGAATTTTTTAATTGACTCTATGTTAGTTTCTTTAAATATATTTTCAATCATTTTTGTTTGTTGTTTTATGTATTCTGGACCTATCTCTCGCCAAGTATTTTCCCAACTTGAACTAACTTTTTTCAAGAGTTCTGTATCTGATTCTAAAGCTCTTTGACATGCATCATGATATGTCATCAATGTATCGTTTGTTGCTTTTTGCCATTGTGTAAGTGATTCTTTCCATACACTTAGAGCAGAATTATATTCTTTCCATGCCTTTTCAAATTCTTGCTTATTTGATGAAGGTTTTATTTGTTTTATTGGTTTAGAAACTAATTTCTTTACAGGCTTCTTTTTTGGACTAGTTTTCTTATTTGTAGCCATAAAATAGATTGAAAATAGTAGATGTTAAAGTTTTCAATTATTCCAGAACGTGAAAATTACTATTTATCTATTTTTCTTTAAATTTTGATGCCTTACTAAAATTTGGTGCGTGATTTTCCTCCTTATTCTTAAATAAATTGTAATGATATTCACATAGATTTCTAGTTTCTTTAAATCCTATTTTCACTGATTGATTGGCTCTAATCTTACACTCTAATATACTGCATTTCAATATTTTCTATGAATTTTATATACTAATAAAATTATATAATTATTAACAATAAAAAAGTAATTTTTATTTATTAAATGATGAACTAACTTCATTTGAATTAAGCCGTGTATCTACATTCCTGTTATCTTTTTATGATTGTAAAATATTAAAAAATTATGTCAGAAGATGAAAAAGGAAAACGATTCCTTGAATTAATTGATCAACAAAATAATATTCAATGGAGAATTATTACAAAATTAATTTTATTAATTAACTCTAAATGGAATTCTTCTCAATTACAAAACGAGATAGAATCACTTGTCGAAACACATTCTAAAATTACAAAAGAGATTAACAGTCTAGATAAAAATAACAGTATTTTATAATGCAGAATCTATCATTAACGCTATAAACAAAACTGCCAAATAAGGACTTGAAAACTTAAACAAAGTCCATGCTGCTTTTTCCATGGGTTTTACAATTACCCAAGCTGATAGTATGATCATTAAAGCACCTGATACTACTGCAGTCCATAAATAAATTGAACCAACCATTGGTTCTCCACTTTCAGTTGTTAAAAAAAATGGTGCAATTGAAAATAATACCATTACAAAAGTTGAAGCAGCAATTGCTCTTGCTGATGTTTTCTCAGATTGAACAGCTGTTAACATTGGAACCTTAACTTTGTTGTAATCTTCTTTGAAATGTAAAGTTAAAGCCCAAATGTGCATTGGAATCCAAATAAACACAAGTCCTGCCATTGCTAAACCCATTGTCCATAAATCTGTCATAGTAACAGCAACCCATCCTATCATTGGAGGAGCACCACCACATAAACCGCCTAAAATTATGTTGGTTCTAGAATTTCGTTTTAATATATATGAATAAACAAGAATATTGTCTAGTAAAGCAAATGCAATAAAGGCTGTTGCCCAAATGCCTTGTTCTAAAGTAGTTGTAAATGAGATTCCAAATGCTAACACCAAAGAAATTCCAGCTAGTACAAGCCCAAAGTTTCTAGCTTTTTCAGCAGGATGAATTCTTTTTGATGGAAGTGGTCTGTTTTTTGTTCTCTCCATTATTGCATCAATGTCTCTGTCATGATAATTGGTTAGAGTATTTGCTGCAGCCGATCCTGCAGCAACAGAGAATAGCATCAATATCCACGTGGCAGGAGAAATTTCGATATGATAAATATTTGATGCAGTTAAAGTTGCTCCAAATGCAGTAAAAACTAGTAAGTACCAAATTTTTGGTTTTGTTAACTCATAATATACTGCAACACGCGATTCAGATTTTTGTTTTTGCAATATTAATCACTATCCTTTAACGACTTATATGGCATTGCTTTTGAGCGAGACTTCATTTCGATAAATGACTCTGATGATTGTATTCCTTCAATTCGTCCAATTTTTTCAGATACCATTTTGTGCATCTGATCCAAAGATCTTGCATACATAGTTACTAAGATATCAAATCTTCCTGTAACTTCGGCAACTTCTCTTACCCCATCTATTTTAAATAATTCTTCAATTATGTGATCTCGTTGTTTTGTATCCATGTTTATTCCTGTTAATGCCTTTACATTGTAACCAAGCTCTGCATCATTTACAACAATTGTAAAACGTTCAATTAATTTCCGTTTTATTAGACGTTTAATTCTTGAGTATACCACTGATGAATTAACATTAATTTTTTTTGATAATCTTGGAACTGAAATTGATGCATCATTAGATAATTCTGATAAAATTTGAAAATCTAATTCATCAACTTTTATCGTTTAAAACACCCAAAACGATCTAGATTTCTGGATCTTATAAAGTTATTATTGTAAAAATTATAAAAAATAGTCTAAATTTTACCTTTTTTGTAAAGCATCTCTGCTAACAAAACAGCCCCTTTTGCTGATCCCATTTTTTTATTATGTGAGAATAACACATACTTTAAACCATGATCAAACAATTGTTCTTTTTCAACTCTTCCAATTGTCGTCGTCATACCATCACCAACACTACGTTCCATTCTTGGTTGAGGTCGTGTTGGATCTTCATGAAATGCATAATATTTTTCAGGAGATGATGGGAGACCTGATACGGTACTTTCTTTATTGGCATCCTCATAGACTTGTTTTGCAATTTGTGAATCTATTTCTTTTTCAGTTTCTACAAAAACTGATTCGGTATGACCATCAATTACCGGAACTCTAGTACACGTACAACTTACTCTAATGTTGGCATCTTCAATTTTTCCATTATTTAATTTACCAAGAATCTTTCTAGTTTCGATTCTTACTTTTTCTTCTTCCTTTGCAATATAAGGAATGATATTATCAGTAATGTTCATTGCAGAAACCCCTGGAGTACGACCCGCACCAGATATTGCTTGCATTGAAGTCATCATTACTTTTTTTGCACCATATTTTTCATAAAGTGGTTTTAAAGTAATTGCTAAACCCGTAGTAGTACAATTTGGAAGTGGTGCGACCCAACCCTTCCAATTTCTGTTTTTCTTCTGTATTTCTAATAATTCTGATTGTTCATCATTAATTCCAGGAATTAGAATAGGTACATCTTCTTCGTAACGATAAGCAGAACTAGTTGAAATTACTGGTAATTCCGCTGCAATCTTGGTCTCAATATCTCTTGCTGCATTTGATTCAACTGCAGAGAATACTAAATCTAATTGTGATAAATCTAATTCATCAATATTTTTTACAGTCATCTCTTTAATGTACTCTGGAATTTGACCATCTACTTCCCAAGATATTATTCCACTATTGGGATCTTTAATAGCATCAAGATATTTTTTTCCGGCAGAGCGCTCAGATGCTGCAATCTGTGTAACTTCAAACCAAGGATGATCATTTAATGATTGTACAAATTCTTGTCCTACTGAACCTGTAACTCCTACAATCGCTATTCGTTTCTTATTCACGATCTAAAAATCTTTTATTCAATTAATAATCGTTTTCTGAATTTGACCAAAACATACTATATCAGCACAGGTTATTTCAAATTATGAGGGTAAATTCCAACATATCTGCACATAAGCGAATTCATCATGGAGGACCTTTCTCAATAATACATCCAAGTCCCGATATTTTGGATTTTAGCTCAAACATCAGTCCTATAGGTACCTCCTCATTGGTACGTAAAACCATAAAAAATCAGTTAGATACAATACAAATCTATCCTGATTCAGAATCTGTTCAACTTAGAAAAAATCTTCAACATTATACCAAAATTTCATACTCTCAAATTGTAGTGGGAAACGGTTCCACGGAAATTATCTATAATTTCTGTCAGGCCTTTTTATCAAATAAAACATCTGTTTTGATCCCAATTCCCACATTTGGTGAGTATGAATCTGCAGCAAAACTCAGTGGTGCAAAAGTTTCGTTTTTTAAAACAATGAATTTAGAAAAAGATCTCAATGATTTTATTTTCAAGCTTCCAAATAACGGTTGTATCTTTATTTGTAATCCGAATAATCCAACAGGTAATCTAATCTCAAAAAAAACTTTACAAAAGATAATCATATCAGCAAATAACAAGAAAACTTTGGTGTTCATTGATGAATGCTTCATTGAACTAGTGCCAGATCATAATGGATCGATAATTGAACTTGTCAAAAAATATGACAATTTATTTATCTTACGTTCTTTAACAAAATCATTTGCTCTAGCTGGTTTACGAATTGGTTATGGTATAGGATCAAAACAAATAATTTCTATTTTAAATAAAATTAAAATTCCTTGGAATGTTTCAGGTTTAGCACAACAAGCAGCATCTGCTGCTCTTTTACATTTGTTTTATTTAGATAAAGTAAAAATAATAATTAAAAAAGAATCATTTTATCTAATTAATCATATTTCTAAACTAAAAGGTTTTCAATGTAATGCTACTTCTACAAATTTTATTTTAATAAAAACAAAAATGAAATCAAAAACATTACAAAAAAAATTACTTGAAAAGAAAATTTTGATTCGTGACTGTAGTACAATTCGTGGCTTAAATAACAATTACATTAGAATTGCTGTAAAGACAAGAAAAGAAAATGAACAATTAATCAAAGCTTTGGAGAAACTATGAAATCATTAATGATTCAAGGTACGTCATCAGGTTCTGGTAAAACAACACTAGTTGCAGCACTATGTAGAATTTTTTCAGATAAGGGATTTTCAGTAGCACCGTTTAAATCTCAAAATATGTCAAATTACGCCTACAAAACAAAAGATTTTGAAATATCTAGAGCTCAAGCCATACAGGCAATAGCTGCCCGATGTAAAATTACCCCTGATCTAAATCCAATTCTTCTAAAACCACTTGGTAATTACTATAGTGATGTATACCTTAATGGAAAAATGTTCAAGAGAATGCATGCTACTGAATATTACCAAAAGTTTGTAAAAACTCAAGGGTTGAGCATTGCTACAAAATCACTCAAATCTCTTCAGAAAAATTATGATCTTATTATTTTGGAAGGAGCTGGTTCACCCACTGAAATTAATTTAGAAAAATCAGACATAGCAAATATGAAAATGGCAGATATATCTAATTCTTCAGTATTACTAATTACAGATATTGATAGAGGAGGTTCATTTGCTAGTATTGTGGGTACTATGTCACTTTTAGATAAACGACATCAAAAATTAATTAAAGGTTTTATTATCAATAAATTCCGAGGTGATATTGATATTCTTAAACCAGGTTTTAAAAAAATTAAAGAGATAACAAAACGTTCAGTATTAGGTGTAATACCAATGATTGATTTAGATCTACCTGAAGAAGATTCGTTGAGTGGCAAAGCCAAGAATATCACTTGGAATAAGAAAAATCTGGATAAAATAGAAAATGAGATTGATAAGCTTAGTAAATTAGTAAATTCAAATTTGAATGTTAAAGAAATAGAGAGGATGATAAGTTGATAGCTGAATCAATACTGATAGTATTTTTTGCACTTGTATTAGATTTTACAGTAGGAGATCCTAGAAACAAATTTCATCCAACTGCTTGGTTGGGTTCTCTGATTGCAAAATTAACTCCACATGCAAAAAATTCATCAGAAAATTTAGAAAAACTTGGAAGCATTTTCATAATTTTGATTGTTAGTGGAATTGTTGTATCTTTGATGATATTTTTAGATATTGGAATTAAATTAATTACTGTGGATTACATATACATTATAATTTCAGTAATTATAGGTGGCGTATTACTAAAAACCACTATAGCAATAAAAGGAATGGAAAGACACGCCCTTGCTGTAGTAACTGCACTAGAACAAAACAATATCTCTTCTGCCAGAGATAATTTATCCATGATTGTAAAGCGGAATACCAAGAATCTTGATAAAAACCATGTATTTTCAGGCGTACTAGAGAGTATTAGTGAAAATACTGTAGATGGTATAACTGGACCTCTTTTTTACTATGCAATTTTTGGTTTATCCGGAGCATTTGTTTATCGAGTAATCAATACTGCAGATTCTATGATTGGATACAAGACAGACATTTTCAAAAATGTTGGATGGTTTGGGGCAAACTGTGACAAAATTTTGAATTACATTCCATCAAGACTAACAGGATTTATCATGATACTTAGTGCTATGATTCTTGGAAATGATTGGAGACAATCTTATAAAATAATGATTCGTGACGGAAGAAAAACCAAAAGCCCTAATGCTGGATATCCGATGGCAGCTATTGCAGGAGCATTGGGAGCAAAATTTGAAAAGATTGATTACTATTCACTTGGTGATGGGAACATTTCATTTACGAAAGATCATGTGAAATCAGCTATTTTAATAATGAAAGTTACCTCGATATTGTTTTGTGGAATTATAGTAGTTCCAATTCTTTTACTTTTATCTTATTTAGGATGGTGGATACATGCTTAAAGAAATTAGTTCTGTCTTTTCGTTTCTGACTATTATTCCCACTAGTAATTCAAATCTTGAAACAATTGCAAAGTATATGTATTTTTTTCCAATTGTAGGAATTGCAATTGGATTAGTTGTTGGTTCAATAGGATTCGGACTTTCATTGTTTTTAGATCCATTGATAGTAAGTTTGTTAGTTGTTGCTTCCCTTGTAATACTTACTGGCGTACACCACACTGATGGTCTAGCCGATTTTGCTGATGGCTTAATGGTAAAGGGAACTAAAGAAAAAAAACTTGCAGCAATGAAAGATCTTTCTACTGGTTCTGCAGGAATAGTTGCGATAGTATTATATCTTGTCGGATTAATAATAACAATTTCATTATCTACCGGATATCAATTATTTTTGGCAATTTTACTTAGTGAGATATTTGCAAAATTTTCAATGGTTTTGATGGCAAGTATTGGAAAATCTGCATCTTTAGGCTCAAATTCACCCTTTGTTGAGATGATGAAAAACAAAAAGAAATTGATATTGGCATCTTTGATTACACTAATTCCATTAATTGTTCTTGGCGGCATCACAGGATTACTCTTATTCGTAGTAGGTGTTGCATTAACCCTGTTCCTAGTTGTCTTGACTGCTCATAGCTTTGGAGGAATTACGGGAGATATATTGGGTGCTACAAACGAATTGACTCGATTAGTATCTCTTCTAATCTTTGTTTCAATATGATTGGTATTGTGATGGCAGGTGGCAAAGGAAGTCGAATGAGCTTAGCTGGAGAAAAACTACTTTTAAAATATAAAAAACCTATAGTTCTTCATGTAATTGATGCACTAATAAATTCTAAATGTTTTTCAAAAATATTAGCAATTACAAGCTCTAATTCACCAAAAACAAAGAAATTGTTAGAAGAAAATAATGTTGAACTCTTTAATACTCCCGGTGATGGTTATGTTAAAGATCTTAATTTAGTTCTTAAATCATTAAATGATTTTGTTTTGATTACATCTGCTGATTTACCATTTTTAGATGGAGATATTATCAAAAACATCATAAATCAATGCAATTCAGAAAATATTTGGACCACAATTCTTGTTACAAAAAAATTTCTGGAAGCATTACATCTCTCTTCTAATTATTGGCTTAATTTTGAAAATCAACAATGTTGCTATACGGGAATTTCATTAGTAAACGCAAAAAATATCTCAATATTGGAAAACATATCTGAGAAATTTATAATAATCGATGATAAAAGAATCGCTTTTAATCTAAACACAAAACAAGACTATGATTTACTCAGCACTACCTGAGATTTTTCCATTGATCTTTGCTTTAGAACCAGTTGGTTCAGCAATATTGTTGCCACAAGAATTGCATACAACAATTTGTGATGCATGAGAATACACTACTTGTAACTCACCACATTCATTACAGTTAACTTTCTGAAACTTACTGGATGGCTTTGGAATTTCAATATGATCTTTTTTCATGCTGCCACCAACTCAAATTTCTTAATTCTGATGCCTAGTTTATTGTATTTCTTTTTACATACTGTACATGTCATAATTGGAGTAACTTTCTTTGTAACTTTTGCAGGTTTTGCAAGTTTTGGGAATTTTTGTCCACCATACCCTCGTTTTCGTTCCGCATGTCTACGTTCTCCTCTTGCAGAGCCTCTTCTTTTCCCAGCCTTGTATATGGAGACTTTTTGTTCAGTATGTGTTTTACATTTGGCACAATACTTACGAATGACCTTGGGTATGTTCATATGAAAAAAACCGCTTCAACGGTAATTTAAGCATTGAATCTATAATAGGTGCAAAATACAAGAAAATTTGTGACTTCGAGCCTAGCAAATTCGATTTCTTCATTAAATTCAGTGGCAATAGGTGACAAAAAAGCAGATCTCGTTCTAAAAAATTGTTCTCTACTATCCGTTTACACTCGAGAGATCA
>JBOGRE010000069.1:0-3326 GCA_050749345.1 Nitrosarchaeum sp.
ATACTTTGCTACAAAGAATGCACCTCTTTCATGTTCTATGTCCATAACTTTGTATTCTAAGAATAGAACTGATGATAAAAATATAATACTCATAATAGAAATCAAAATCAAATTTTTATTTGAAAATTTATCTACAAATTTTTTTATTGTTAGTGCAGAAAATATAGAAAACATTGGGTATAGAATAAACAAAAATCGAGTATCTAATGCAGGAACAGAATAAGCATATACTGCAGGAAAAGACATCAATACAGTTGAACCAATTATTGTTAGCTTTTGATAATTAAGGTTTCTGAAAATTAAAAAAAACCCAACCGGCACAAAAAAAATGAATAGAGGAATTAAATCCCAACCTAAAAACTTGAAATAGTTTTCTAAACCCATAATTATGCCTTGAGTCATTCCAGTTTGAGTACGTTCTATTCCATCAGTGACTCTTCCAATGATAGAATCATCCCCAAGAATTTCAATTCGATATAACGACATGGGGAGAAGAAGTAATACAAAAATGGCTAATGCCGGTAGATATTTTGGTAAAACAAATCTATCATGCCTAAATCTTATAAAAAATATTACGGATAATCCAATAAATAAAAAGAGAGCCTCAGATCTAACTAGAGTCGCAAGAGATACCAACCCAAAAGAAGAATAAACTAGTTTTTTGTTATTTGATAGAAAGAAAAGTAACGATGTAGAACATAATAAAATGTACAGTGGTTCAGTAAGACCAAATAGGGAGTTTTGAATTATTCTTGGTTCGAATGCAAAAATGGCAGATGCAACAAGGCTTTCAGGCTTGCCTACAAATTTCCTGCATAACAGGTAGACGGGGATTATTGTACATGCAGAGATCACTATGGAAAGTATCCTTTGTAATTGTATGTATGATATACCATCATCAAATTTGAAAAAAGAAAAAAATATCGATAAAAATGTAGGCCAACCATTATTCTGAGGAGAATAATTTGTAGGTAGATGACCTATTGTACTTGTATCCATTGCATAGAAAAAATAGTCTAAAGCATCCAGGGTTAGAGGTAATTCAGGAACAAAATAATGGAATCTGAGTAATAATGATACAATAATGATAAAAGATAAACCAAAGAGAGGTGAATTTAAGATGGAATTGAAAAGCCAATTGATTGGCTTTAAGGTATTTTTTAATTCATTTTTTTCAATCATTTCTTTCCCCAGATAATCTTATAGGGACCGTTAATGTACCTTATTTGGATTTTTTCTATATTCTAATTTATTTTGAAATACCATATAAATCACAGAACATGTATATGCTAATACTATTGCCAATGCCATTCCTTGGACTTGATATAAACTACCTAGAATAATAATTCCTATAATTTGTACTACTGTTAAAATGATTGAACTGATAAATACATACTTTGATTTTTCAATTCCCAAGAACTTTGAATGATAAATCAAAAAAATAGTTGCTGGAATTATTGCCACACTGATAATTCTTGTAACATCTACTGCTCCAGAATATTGAGGAAAAAATAATTCTATTAGAGGGGGAACTACAATAAAACCCAGAATGGCTAAGCCTACAGAGACAAAAATCAGGATTTGTTTTAACTTTTTGTTTTCTATTCCAATTGAATCATACGGAAGTATGTACTTCCAAACAATTTGTGGTATAACCAAAAGTAATTGAAAAAACTGTATTCCTAATGAGTAATTTCCAAGTAACGTGAATCCAAATAATGAAGCAATTATCAACTTGTCTAATGTACTACTCAAAATAGTTGACAACCCTTCAAAATAACTATTGATTATAAAACGAAATCTTTCCTTAATTAGATAAAAATTACATTCGTATTTTCTAAATCCACTAATTATACTTTTGATATATGGTGAAAAAGACAGAGCTAATCCAATTATGACACCGTTGTTTCCCAAGATAAAATATAATCCAATACCAAGAATTACCATCAATGTTCTTTGTGTTAACACAAACTTTGCGTATGATCTAAATAATTTACGGCCCAATATTTCAGAAGTGACAAGAGAAAAAATTATGTATCCAAGTATGAGAAAACCCATTTCAGTATTATAATAGAATAAAAATAAAATAATTGATATTACGGTTCCAATTAATAATGTTAAAGCGTAAAGTGCTGAATGAATCCTAACGTTTTTTGCAGTATAGACGATTAAAACATGTGGTGCACCTAACAATGATACTGTTGAGGCAATCTGGGCAATTGCTATAATGTAAGAAATTTCTCCATAGTCTTTTGGACCTAGTAATGAAGCTACATAAAACCAAAATATAGCTGAAATAGCTGCAGCTGAAAGATCAACTATTCCGATTAAAGATAGATCCTTAACCTTTTCTAGAATTTTAACCACCTATTTCACAATTCACATTAGAAACATCTTAAAATTTTTGGCTTATCGACTTCGATATGCTGAATAATACCACAGACATCAATAATAGTAACAATCCTAACAAGGTAACACTAATTGAGCCTAATGTAAATGGAATAGAAAAATACCTGGTCTCATTAAACGTTATTAGCACAAAAATTCCAATGACTATCCCTGTAATTATTAAAATTAATCCTGGAATTCCTAAATATTTCAAAGGATGGTGAATTGCTATAACCTCTAATAATGTTCTTAAAACCTCAGAAACATGTACTACGGGCGTCTTCGTTGATGTTTTCCCTCCAGTATTGTAAATTACTGTGACTTTTTCTTCCATTATTTTTAAGCCTTTTTTTGAAGCATTAACCAGAATCTCTGAATCTACACCAAAACCACTTGTAGAAAATTGAATTGCCTCAATAGCTTTTCTAGAATAGGCTCGAAATCCCCCCTGTGTGTCTCTAAATGGTAGTTCTGTGGCAAGACTCGTCATTTTATCCAAAAACTTGTTTCCAAACTTTCTATATGATGGCATATCTGTAGCATCATCAAATCTATTTCCTATTATTACATCTGCCTTTCCTTTAATCACAGGTTCCATCATCTTTGGAATCTCTTCGGGCAAAAACTGACCGTCACCGTCTATGGTTACCATAATGTCTGCATCAATATCTTTTGCATAGTCAAAAAGCGATTTCATAGCTCCTCCTTTACCGAGATTCTTTTGATGTCTAATCACATACGCACCTGCATCACGAGCCTTTTGTTCTGTTTCATCTGTTGAACCATCATCACAGACAACTACTTTATCCACAAAAGGTCTTACTCTTCTAATGACATCAGCTATTAAATTTTGTTCGTTATATGCTGGTATACACACTATTTTGAGCACAATTGATTAGATTGTAGTGAAGTATATCTATATTTTTAATAAATTTCCA
>JBOGRE010000070.1:0-6436 GCA_050749345.1 Nitrosarchaeum sp.
CCTGTAGCCATTTCAATTGTTTGAATCATGATTCCTCTTTTTCCAATTAGGCGAGGTACTTTACTAGGGGAAATCTTAACCAAGTGCCCAGAATCAATCTTACCAAGATCTCTATCAGCTATGGTAACAAGTGGGTCTCTAGTTCTATCAAAATTAGCAATTCTAGCTGCAACAAGATCGCCGGATTTTAGCTTTGACGAAAGTTCATCGGCATGTGCTGAAAAATCCCTCCCAAAAACATCTTGTGCAGGTAGAAACCCTACATAACATGAGTTGATATCTAATTCCCAAGATAATGATGTATGAGAGATAACTTTGCCTATTACAAGGTCATCGATCTTTGGGATGTATTTTCCAGTTAGAGGTATTACTTTAATGGAATCATCGTAAATTTCTGAAATTCCTATAGCAGTAGAAATGATTTTGTTGCCATCAAGGATTACATTTTGTTCAGGTCTGTAAGGGCCTGTTGTGATTACATCGCCAGGTATAACATACTTTCTTTTATTTTCCATTACTTCATAACCTCAACTGTAGCAGAACCTTTTGTTATAGAACCTAATCTATCAATCACGTTTGGCCTTGCTCCAGCGGGTATTTCAAGTATTGCTTTTAAAGAACCATTATTTTGCCATTCTTCCTTTTTTAAAATTCCAATAGATTTCAAAACAGCATAAGATTGAGATGCATATTGTGCAGGTATAATTATTTCAAGTTCAAGGTTTTCAGATTTCAAAGGTAATATCGAACGCAATTTCTCTACAATATCTTGAACTTGCTCATCTACATTTTTTTGTGGTTCTATTATGATTTTTCCATCCTTTAACGCTTGTTCAATTCTCAGTGGAGGGTGAGGAAAATGGGTTCTAGGATCAACGTAAGTTTTGGCAATGAATGAAACAATTTGTTTTCTCTTCTCATCGAGCATTTTACGTCTTTGTTCAGTAGTAAGATTTAGATCACCTTTTCTAAGCATTATCTCAGCAATCTCATTGACATCTTCAGTTTTGAAAGCCTTGAGTAATTTTTCTGTAGAGGGTTTAGTGCCTTTACCAGAGTCAGTATAGATCTCATCAGAAATCAAGATTGCAGAAATGTCTTTTTTCTTTCCTAGTTTGAAATCTAGTGCTGGGTCAGGCTTTACTAAAATCTCAAATTTTTCGCCTTCATATGAATACCTAACCACGGTTACATCGGTCATTTCTGAAATATTGTATGATAATTTGGTATTTATCTATACGCAAAAAAATTAGTCAAAGTAGTCTACGGTACTACGTTGAGAATTCCATTCATTGTATCTGGATGGTATTTGCAATGATATTCAAAAACGCCAATATGAGTGGGTTTGATTGATGTTTTACCGGATAAACCAGGTGTAAGATCCTTAGTTGATAGAACCACAGTTCCATTTTGTCCTATTACGAATGCATGTGTTATATCAGTTGGGTTTGTGAAATGTATTGGATTTTTCATATTTACGTGAAGGGTTAACATAGGATTCATTCCAGAGACGTGGACCATCGATATACTCCATCTACTTCCATTGCTGAAATCTCAATTAGGCTAGTTGAATTTGTAGTCTCAGTTTGTTCATTATTTTCATTTGATTCAGAGCTTTCATTTTGTTCTTCACTCTCAGAGTTTGGCTTGTTTTGAAGACTATTTACAATTTCATTTACCACTTGACTTGGAGTTTCATGTTCTTTTTGTTCAGCACCTGATTGTATTTCAGATTTTTCAGATTCTGAGAGTTAGAATGCACGGTTATTGCCGCAGCAGCGATAATGATAATAGCTACAATACCTACAATGATTGCTATTTTGAAAGAACTTTTTATTTAACACTCATTCAACGTAAAATAGTATTATAAATCACAGGATGATTTCCAAAAGTTAGGAATAGATGTAATTAAAAACAAATAAAAAATTGATAAACTAGAATGGAACGATTTAGAAAATCACAACAGTGCCTAAAAGGACTTGATTATGTAACGCTAAAACTTTATCCATACGTAAAACTAGCTAGATTTTTATGTGGATTTTGAAAATTTTCTTCTAAGATTTGTCTTCTTTAGAGGTAATCAACAAGGATAATCAAAAAATGTCAGTAAAGCTGAAAGGTGTTCCATTACAGTATGCAAATGCACTTAGACGTATTTGTCTAAACGGTATTCCGGTGTTTGCCATAGATACTGTAGATATCATAGAAAATTCGTCCATATTACCAGATGAAGGTTTGGCACACAGACTTGGATTAATACCAATTAAGACAGATTTATCAAGATTCAATGAGCCAACAAAATGTGATTGTCAAAGTGAGGCAGGTTGTTCTAATTGTAAAGTTATGTTGGTTCTAGATTCGGGAGATTCAGACATCACTAGAACGATCTTGTCAAATGAACTAACATCCGAGGATGATTCAGTAAAACCAACTTCAGATAAAATTCCAATTGTTCAGTTGGCAGCAGGACAGAGAATAAAATTGGAATGTTATGCAAGACTTGGTAGAGGAACAGAACATGCAAAGTGGAATTCAGCAAATATCTCAGTTTTAATTGAAACTAACAAAGAAGATGAGAGAATACTTACAGTAGAATCAACAGGAGCATTAAAACCAGAACAAATAATTCTTGCAGGAGTAGATGAACTAAGCAATAGGTTATCTGAGTTTAAAGAAATAATTGGTCAATTAAAAGAATAAACTAAGCATACACATTATATTTGGGTTTTAAACCGGTTTATTCACATGACCAATCAAGTCGTCATACGTATGGCAAAAGATCTAAAAAAGGCATCTACTAAAAATGATGCTCTAATTTGGGCAAGATTAGCAGAATATGCATTAAAGCCATCTATTGCAAGACGACATATTAATTTGAACAGAATAGGTCAACTAACAAAAGATGCAGATACCGTAGTTTTTCCAGGAAAAGTATTAGGAACTGGGGATATTAATCATAAAATTACACTTTGCTCATTTTCAATTTCAAACTCTGCAGCTACAAAGATTTTAGAAAAAGGAGGAAAAATAGTTAGCTTTTCAGATTTAATAGAAAAACATCCAACTGGAAAAGGAGTTATGTTACTTGGATAATCAAGAAAATGTGGTATCAATAGACAAACCAATTGTAGTAGACGCTACAGACCACATAGCAGGAAGACTATCATCAAATGTTGCCAAGTTATTGTTAAAAGGAAACAGAGTTTCAGTTGTGAATTGTGAAAAAATCATGATCAGTGGAGCAAGAACAAACATAATTAGTGAATATAGAGGATTTTTAGAAGTTAGCAGTGTAATTCATCCAAGACATGGTCCAGTACATCCAAGAAGGCCAGATACAATCATGAAGAAAATGATCCGTGGAATGTTACCAAGAAAGAAATCATCAGGTTTATCAGCTCATAAAAGACTAAGAACATACATAGGTTCGCCTAAAGAATTAAGTTCATTTGAAAAAATTCAATTCAACGAAGCAAAAATTAGAAAATCTTCAGCAAACTATACAACCGTGGGAGACATTGCAAAAATAATAGGGTGGACAGAATGACAACGCCAAAAACAGAAATTTATTTTGCAACTAGAAAAACATCTAGTGCACATGTGTACATTACAAAAGGACAAGGAAAAGTTAGAATAAACAACATACCAATTGAGATGATTCCACAAGAAACTGCTCGTGAGGTGATGTTAGCACCATTAGAAATTACAGGAGATTTAAGAGATAAGATAGACATCTCTGTCAGAGTAAGAGGGGGAGGATTTATGGGTCAAGCTAGTGCAACAGCTACAGGTATTTCAAGAGCACTCATAGGTTGGACCAAATCTAAAAAAGACCCTAAAGATCATCCATTCCCAAAATCAACTAGAGAAGACCTAAGACAGAGAATTACAGATTTTGACAAGTATCTGATTAGCGGTGATGCCAGAAGAAAAGAACCAAAGAAATTTGGCGGACCCGGTGCAAGAAGAAGAAAACAAAAATCATATCGTTAGACTGTGAAGGCTGTAATTTTAGCTGGTGGCAAAGGAACTAGAGGTAAACCATATACAGAATATTTCCCAAAAGCAATGACACCAATAAAAGACAAGCCGTTAATTGATTATATTGTAAAATATTTGAATTCATTTGATTTCATCAAAGAGATCATCATAATTTCAGATTATGAAGGATTAGGAGGTCAAATTAAAAATTACTACAGTAATCCAAAAAATGGAAAGAAGATTACGTTTGTACAAGACACACAAAGTGGAACCGGTGGAGATCTTTTATACATTGAAGATAAACTTGAAGGAGATTCAGAATTTGTGTTATGGTTTGTAGATAATCTATGTGCCATAGATCTAGTAAAGATGAGAAAGATATTCAAAGAAAAAAATAGCATTGCATGTATTGCAACCAGAACAAAAAGAAAAGAAGAAACAGGATTTGCCGTAGTAGAAAATGGAATAATCAAAGAATTCAAAGAAAAACCAACTATGAAATTACAACTATCAGAATGTCTTGGAATTTACATTTTAGGAAAAGAAGTAATTAAAAAAATTAAGGCAAAAACAAAACAAAAAGAAATTAATCTTTCATTTGACATTTTACAGCAATTATCAAAAGAAGGAAAGATCAGTGCTTACGATATTGGAGATAAAGAATGGATAGATGTAGAATCACCAATGATTTTAGAAAGAAATGAAAAAACAGTGAAAAAAATCATAAAACAGATGGGATTTTAGACTGTTTTTCAAATTCAGAGATATTTTTCTCATATAGTAAAGTTTGAGAGATATCATCTAGTCCTTCTAAAAGAATTTTTTTCTTGTGCAAATCAATATTAAAAGAAATTTCCTCAGAACTTGTTTTTATTATTTGCTTTTCCAAATTCACTTCTATCTCTCCTGTTTCTTGCTGTAGTTTTCCTACTGTTTCATCATTCAGGATAATCGGCAAAATACCATTTTTGAAACAATTACTGTAAAAAATATCAGCAAAAGAAGGAGCTATAATTACTAAGAAACCATAATCCTGTAATGCCCAAACTGCATGTTCTCGGCTAGAACCACATCCAAAATTATCTCCTACAATAAGAATTTTAGAATTTTTGTATTTAGGATCATTTAATATAAAATCAGATTTTATGTGTTCCTGATCATCATATCTCCAATTATAAAAAAGAAATTTTCCAAATCCTGATTTTTGAACTAGTTTTAGGAATTGTTTTGGTACAATTTGATCTGTATCGACATTTACCTTATCTAATGGAGTGATTATAGTTTTGACTTTTTTGAAAGACTGCATTCTAATTCAAATCCATCTCTCTAACATCTACAAAATGACCTTCTATAGCAGCAGCAGCAGCCATTACTGGACTTACCAAATGGGTTCTTCCTCCAGTTCCTTGTCTACCTTCAAAATTTCTATTAGAAGTACTTGCACATCTTTCACCTGGAGATAAAATATCAGGATTCATTCCCAAACACATACTACATCCTGCATCTCTCCATTCAAAATTTGCATCTGTAAAGATTTTATCAAGACCTAAATCTTCTGCCTGTTTTTTTACCATCTGAGAGCCTGGAACTACCATAGCTCTGACATGTGGAGATGATTTTCTTCCTTTAACAACTTTGGATGCCTCAATTAGATCTTCCAATCTAGCATTTGTACATGAACCGATAAACACTCTGTCTATTTTGATTCCAATAATTGGAGTTCCAGGTGTAAGAGCCATGTATTCAAGTGCTTTTTCAGCACCTTTCTTTTGATTTTGATCACCTTTGGAAAAATCTTCTGGGAATGGAATAGATTCAGTGACATCACAAGTCATACCAGGATTAGTCCCCCAGCTTACTTGAGGTGCAATATTATCAATATACAAAGAATAGTTTTTTTCAAATTTTGCATCGCTGTCTGTTTTTAGATTATCTCTCCAATAACTAACTAGTGATTCATAATTTTTTGGAGTATATTTCCTATCTCGAAGATATTCAAAGGTTTTTTCATCAGGTGCTATTAGACCTGCACGTGCACCTGCTTCAATAGACATGTTACAAATTGTCATTCGTTGTTCCATAGAAAGGTCAGTGATACCTTCACCTCTGTATTCAATAACGGTGCCATTACCACCTGTAGTGCCAATATTTTTGATTATTGACAATATGATATCTTTTGCAGTAACAGTATGAGTGTTCTTTCGTTTACCTTCAACTCTGATTTCAAAGGGCCTAGGTTTTTCTAACCAAAGGGTTTGTGATGCTAAAACATGCTCTACTTCACTTGTTCCTATTCCAAATGCCAATGCTCCAAAAGCTCCATGTGTGGAAGTATGACTGTCACCACAAACAATAGTACTTCCTGGCAATGTAATTCCTAATTGAGGTCCAATAACATGAACAATTCCTTGATTAGGGCTGTTAATATCAAATAATTGAATTCCAAAATCCTTGC